>JACIWY010000055.1 GCA_014360745.1 Chloroflexota bacterium | reverse complement strand
CGGACGAATCTCGGCATAGCGCCACTCTCCGCAGCTTGGCTTCCAAACCAATGACGAGAACCTCTCCGCGCGCACTTTGGACATTGTATGCAGGCCAGCGCGGCGCACAAATCGACACCGCGGCCGCTGACGAACGATTTAGCCAAGGCTTCATGCCATTTTTACACTATGCCCCTTCTCCATCCGCTACAATAACGTCAGAAGCCCTCGGCCTTTGTCGACGATCCAGATCGTCGTTGCCCGATAGGCCGAGCTCCCAGAAAGGCACGTATCTAGAGGTTGGAGAAAGGCAAATCACCATGTTTCAGGCGGGAAGACGCTGGTCATCTCGGTCAGCACAGCGCGGAACTGTCCTTATTCTTTTTGTCGTATTGATTGTCTCGATGTTACTGACGCCGTGGCAGCTCGTGAGCGCCCAGCGCGGTGGGCGGGCAGATCCTCATCGCCCGCCGGCGGGCGGCCCCGACCCACAAGTGCTCCCCGTGGTCGAGCCCGCCCCCCACGAGCCGGACGGCGCGCCTAAAACGTTTGCGCCGAACGAGCCCCCCGCCCCGATGAAAGGCCCACGAGCGCCCGCCGGCGTCTCGGCCGCCCTTGGTGCCGGAGAAAATTTCCCACCGCGCCTGCCGAGCGCTTTCTGGGGCAACGTATTGGCCAATGGCCAGAACGTCCCTCAAGGTATCCGCATCTCTGCCTGGATAGAAGGGCGCCCCATAGCCAATATCTCGGCGGGTATGTATGAGGGCGCGTCCGTCTATGTGTTGGATATTCCTGCCGCAGAGCCCGACCAGGCCGGCGGCGAGGATGGCCAGGCCATACGCTTCAAGATCGGCGCGATCTGGGCCGATCAAGCATCGGCCTGGGGCGAAGGGCGTGTCGAGCATTTGGATCTTACCATGGCCGGTTTTGGCGCCGAGTTCGCGCCTGCCGCAGCCTGGGGCGCCTACGCCGCCTTTGCCGAGGGCACGCAGAACAGCCATCCCCGGCTCTTTGGCGACGTGAACGGCGACGGGCGAGCCGATGCCGTGCTGCTGCATCCTGAAGAAGGATTCCTCGTGGCCCTTTCCGACGGCAACGGCTTCCAAGAGCCCCAATCTTGGGGCAGCCACAAGGCGTTTCTGCAAAACGATCAAAACCAATTCACCCGCGCCCTCGCCGATGTCGACGGCGACGGCCTGGCCGACGCCGTGCTGTTTCACCCTAAATACGCCATCAAGGTCGCCCTCTCCACCGGCTCGGGGTTTGCGCCTCCGGTCAATTGGGGACGCTATAACGCCTTTAGCAAGCCTGACCAGGACCGCTTCCCGCGCTTTCTCGCCGACGTGAATGGCGATGGGCGGGCCGATGCCGTATTGTTCCATCCCCGAAACGGCATCAAGGTCGCCCTCTCCACCGGCTCGGGGTTTGCGCCTCCGGTCAAGTGGGGGCGGTATAACGTCTTTTGCAAACCCAGCCTAAACGCCTATCCGCGCACGTTGGCCGATGTCAACGGCGATGGCCTGGCCGACGCCATCGTTTTCTTTGCCGGAAGGGGCATCAAGGTGGCCTTGTCCGATGGCGCCAAGTTCCAACAACCCATTTGGTGGAACCAGGCCAGCGCCCTGACCAGCTCCAGCCAGAATGTCCAGCCTTGCTTTGCGGCCGATGTCACGGGAGATGGCTTGGCCGACGCCGTCTGCATTCGTAGGGATTTGGGCGTCATGGTTGGAGTATCCAACGGGGGGGAATTCGACGAGCCGCGGCCATGGTCTCAAGATTTTATCGGAGGTTGGGCGGACCAACAATCCGCACCGCGAGATTTGGCCGATCTCGACGGTGACGGACGCACCGATATTGCCGGCTTTCATCCTACGCAGGGCACCGTCATGGGCCGATCCAGGCCTGCCGGCTGATTCACTCGCGGAATTTAACCTTTTTACCCACCCTCTCCACGGGCCAGCGCGGATCCCTCGGTTGCCGACTCTTCAGCCCTTTGCTGCGGGCGTGGCTTCTGAGCGAGGCCATGCAACCGCTGCATCACCGGCAAGTCGAAGAACAAGGCCATGAGCAACGTGCCCCCAAGTTGCACCGAGGCCATCTTGAAGGCCGTCATGCCGGTCAATGCCACCAGGCCCAACGCCACAGCACTGGCCAATAGGACCAAGTTGCGGCGCTTGATTAGGCCCATACACAAGCCTATAGAGTAAAAGGCGATCAGCACCACCGAAAGCACGGTTTCCGCCGACACGACATAGAACACGGGCAATGAGTGCAGATATTTGGGCTTGCCCACCCAAACCACTCCCCAGCGCGCCAAGGGCATCAGCACGATCAAAGCCAGGCCCCCTATCAGCCCCCCTATGACCAGAAGGCGCCACACCATGCGCTCCAGTTGCCGATATCGCTGTTGAGCCCACAGCGACACCGTTTCGGGCGACACGGCCAATTGCACATTGCGCCGTAACAGCGTGCGCACCGGCCGCACAAGTTGCTGGGCCAGGCCATAGACGGCCACCTCCTCCGGCGTAGAGAGCAGCCCCAGCACGAATTGATCGCCGGGGTTCGAGGTAAGCTGCAAATAGCCAGATAAGGTCGTCTGGCTCAAGGTAGAGCCTATATCACCCCAATGGCGCTGCAAACCGTCGCGCGCCGAGCGTAGCGTCCAGCCCTTAAGATAGGGCCCGATCAACACCAAAGCCCGCCACATGGCCGGCACCTCATCCACAACCAGCCCCAACGCAAAGATGGCCACCACCCACTCGAGCCGATAAGGATGGACGAGGGTCAAATACGTGGCCAAAAGCACGAGCCTCACCAGGTTGCCCAACAACTGGGGAGCGATGACCCAAGGGAATTCATCCTCCAGGCGCAGAATCGTGCCGCAGAACTCTTGTAGGCTGAGGAACAATGCCCCCACACCATAGATGCCGAATAGACCCACCAGGTTAGCATCGCGGTAAAAGGTTTGCGCGATCCATGGCCCAAGGGCAACCATCCCCCCGGCCACGATCAACCCTGTGGCCAAGCTCAACAATAGGGCGAGGATCAGCAACCCCTGGAGGGCGGCGCGGTCGTTCTGCTCTTTGAACTCGGGCATGAAACGGTAGAGCATATCGTTCACGCGCACGCTGATGGCCACGCGGGCGAATTGGGCCAGGTTCAATACGATCAATACCCGCCCAAAGTCGGCCACCGTGAGCACTTTGGTCATAACCGCCGTGCGCCCCACGCCGATTAGCGACGAGAGGGCCGATCCACCAAACCCCAAAGAAAAGTTTTTGCCAAAGCGCCGCCAGACGGTTCGCTCGCGCTCCGCCGGGACGGGCCGATCCGCCGGGTCATGGCCCGCCTTTAGGCCGGCCACGCGTAGCAAAAGCCCCGCTTGCGCGATACCATCGAACTTGTGGAATATCCGGGTGAGGGTTCGCTGTCTTGACAGGGGTATCCGTCCTGAGGGTCGATTTTCTCGAGATGCCCGACCCATCCATACAATTGAGATTATACACGCTTGCCTGCGGGCAGCAAGAGCTTGTGTTCACTCTTGCGGCGCGAGGGAAATCGTCATCAATTCCAAACGGGTGCCTTGCCCCCGGCGCACCAGCCGCTCATCCAACACCGGCAACGGCTCGACGGTAAAGGCGTCGTAGGCCGTCAAGGCCACAATGCCTTGGATTTCAGGGGCATCCTGAGGAATGGACAGTGGGCGCAGGTCGTTCACCCGCCAACCCTTGAGCCATTTGAGCGTGGGCAGGGCCCCCAATGCCGGCGTGCCATCAGCGCGCAAGTGCCAGGCGCCATCGAAGCTCTCCAGGGCCAAGGAAAGGGAGTAATCGTCCGTCAACGGCCGAAGGGCCAGAAAGTGAGCCTTGGCCCGCAATGTCTCCCCTTGGCGCACGGAGGGCGGGATGCCGTCGATGCCCAACAAAGCGATCTTGCCGCCTAAAGGCACAAAGCGCGCGCCCTCAGCGGGGGGATCCAGGGGTAGCCCCCCGAGCGGCCGGTTCCAGGGTCCAAGCAGAGGGTAGGCCCCGCCGTCGATGCCGGCAAGCTCCAAACTAAGCGCGCCTGTGTGCACAGGCAGGTCGATGACCACCGTCGCCGCGCACCCCATAGGCAGGGCCGGTAAGGTCGCTTGGCCCAAGAGGTGGCCTTCGGCGCAAAGGCGCACAACGGCCCCTTCCGCTGCCGGCGACGCCCCCGAGGCACCGGGCCGACGCCGCCAATGGAGGTAAAATCGCATGCTATCAGGGACGCTGCGATCGGGATCGATCCCCAGCAACTCCCACCCCCCGCCGAAACGCGCCCGGAAGGGCCGTCCGCTGGGAGGCAGCTCGGCTGTGGGCTGCACTTGGACGGTCGTCAACGGCGCATGATCGACGCCGCCCTGGGTCGTCAATCGCTTCCAGCCATCGCCCGCCGTGTAATAAAAGCCGGTGATGAGCTGGTAGCTGCCCGGGGAAGTATGGAGCAAGAGCGACACGTCATAGGTATCGACAAGCACCTCGCCGGGGAGGTACTCGCTTGAGCGGTGAACAATATCCCCTTGCCCTACGATACCTTGGCTTCCCAGGAGCTGTACGAAAGAGGAATAGTCCCGCTCCAAAGCCGACAACGGCTGCCAATAGACCGTCACCCGCAAGGTATCCCCAGGGCTCAAGTCGGCTCGGTCCAGCGCATAGCCCAGGAGGCGGATGTGCCCATCAAAAAGGGCGGGAGCTTCCCAGATCGAGCCGGGCGGCGTCATCAAAGGCTCGCGACGCACGAGCCAGGCCCGCCCCAGGGGGATCCAGCGGTAACCGCTTTCAAGAAAAGCCGGGAAGCGGTTGGTGACGATCACCGGGCGTTGCTCAAGCCCCGCGGCGATGCGCCGCAGCCAGAGCTCCTCATTGGGCGTCGCCCCTTCGGGGTACACATAGCGCACCTCCACGTCGGGCCGCAATCCCTCCACATGCTGCACATACCAAAAGGCGGTGGCATAGTGCCAGTTGGCGAGAATCAGGGCGCCTTCAGGCGCGGCGCGCAAGATGGGCACGACATAGTCGCGCGTGGAGGTGTCGCGGTGAAGCAGGCGAAAGCTGGCATAGTGAGAAGCGCCACGCCAGAGCGTCGCCCAGAATAGCGCAGCGATCAGCAAGGCATAAAGGCCACGTCGCCGGGCTAACACAGAGCCGAGTCGCCCGAGGCCCAAGGCCAGCAACAAGCCCAAGGCCACGTAGGAAGGCAGGAGGTATTCGATGGTCTGCGGGGCGCGGTAGGTCATGGCAGCCAAGGTGTTCAACGCCCAGACGCCGAGCAGCAATCCCGCCTCTCGCGGGCGACGCAGCACCAAGGGAAGAGCGCCGGCCAAGGCCACAGGGGCCATCGGGCCAAACTGCAACCGCAAAATATCAAGCCATACGACAAAACGCCCGCCCAGGGCGGGCCAAGTGCGGTAGTGGAACATGTCCCCTCGGAATCCGGCGGCGGTCACGTGCTCCACGAAATCGACCCAGGTGCGAATCGGCGCCGGGTTAAAGGGCGCGCCCAGCCTACTGCGGATAGGCAGGTAGAGCCACACCAGCAACGAGGCCGCAAAAGCGCCCAGAGGCACCGGCCAACGCCGAGGTTGCGTGAACAGGCGGGGATCACAAAATGCCAAATAGGCTACCATCGCCGGCGCCAGCAAGGCGAGAGAGGCATGATGGCCAACGGCCAGGCCAAAGCAAGCAGCAAAGAGGGCCAGGTCGCGCGATGAGCGAGTTTGCCCCCAGCGCAAAAGCCACGCCAGGCAGAGGGCCGTGCCAAGGGCCGTCAGGCTGCGAATGTTGGCTGTGGTGCTCTGCGCCCAAAAGGTGGGGGCCAGGCCGAGAAAGGCCGCCGCCACGAGCCCGGCGGACGCCGAGCCCGTCTGCCGGCGCGCGCTACGCACGATCACGCCCAATGTCAGCGCGCCGAGGAACGCACTCAACAAGTTGACCCGATAGGCCGGATCGCCCACGGGCAGGAACGTAAAGAGCTTGCCAAGCAAGGTGTAGAGCGGATAGCCAGGCGGATGGGCAATGCCCAATACCTGGGCCACTAATTGAAACTCGCCGCTATCCGCCGGCAACACTGAAGGGGCCAACGTGATGACATAGAGCGTCAAGCCGGCAAGAAAGGCCAAAGCCTCTGGCCAGGGGACGTTGGGTAAACGCCATGGCGAGTTGCCCAGCCACAACGCTGTCAAAGCCAGCAGGCCGACCCTCAGGCCCCAATGTGGCGCCGCCCAAGGCCAAAACACATAGAGCAAAGTGAGCCATAAGGGCCAGAGCCGGATCCCGCGTCGCTGCCAAGCCCGAACCGGAAGGTAGGCGACGGCCAGGCTCCCGACGAGTAACGCCAAGAGATAGCGCAGACGCCAGGGGTTGGAGGACGATTCGGCGATCATGCGGCTAAGATAGAGCCCCAAGGCCAGGAATGCACCCCAGGCCTCAAAGTCTCGCCGGCCCGATAGGGCTCGCTTCGCACGTGCAGGCTCGTGAGCGGCGTTCACAATCATGCGGCTCGCCGGCGCAGGCGCGAGATGGGGCTCAAAGAGAGCGCCTCTTGATAGGCGGCCAACGTCTCGCGGGCCGTCCTATCCCAGGAGAAGTTGGCCGCATGGGCCAACCCCTGTCGGGCCAATTCCTCCCGCAGCGCATCATCGTGAGCGAGCTGAATCATGGCCTTGGCCAGGGCCCGTTCATCCTCGGGCGGCACCACCAGACCGCCGCCGCCGACGATTTCTTCCAAAGAGCTACCGGAGGTGACGATGGCCGGCGTGCCACAAGAAACGGCCTCCAGGGCAGGCAGCCCGAACCCCTCATAGAGCGAGGGAAAGAGAAAGAACAGGGCACCGGCGAGCAGTGCCGGCTTGTCCTCCTCTGCGATCGGGCCGGTGAAATGCACCCGGTCTTCCAGCTCCAGTTCGCCGACCAGCGGCCGAGGGTCCGGCGTTAGGGAGGAACCCCCCGCCGGCAGGCGCCCGGCGATGACCAGGTCCACGTCGGATAGAATGCGCTCCACATCCGCAAAAGCGCGCAACAGGGAAAGAACCCCCTTGCGCCGGTCAAAGCCTCCTAGGTAGAGCATGTAGGGGCGAGCGATGCCCAGCCGCTCCAGCACTGGGCAAATCTTCTCCGGAGGCAATGGCCGACATTCAGGCCCGGCAGCCAGCGGCACAATGCGAACACGTTCGGCGGGAAGGCGCAACAGGGCTTCGATATCGTCCGCCGAGGCGCGCGAATCGGTGAGGATCAGCGTCGCCTCGCGCGCGGCTCGGGCCACCAGGCGCATATAGAGGCGAACCTTGACCGAGCCCCTATACTCGGCCAAACGAAAGGGGATCAGGTCATGGATGGTCACCACGGTCGGGCAGGGGGGGAATAAAGGCGGCGCAAAATAGGGCACATGAGCCACCTCAATTCGCCGGCCGGCGCAGGCCCGCGGGAAGGCAATTTGCTCAAACCAGACCTTGCCCAGGTCCTCAGAACATCCGCCAAAAGGCGTCGAGAGCGAAAGCAAACGCGGGTCATCAGCCCAAGGGTATCCTTTGCAGACGGGCAAGAAAAGGGACAATTCGTCCTGAGAGAGGTGCACGGCCAGCATGTCGTAGAGACGGTGCAGATACTGGCCGCTGCCGGTGTCGGTCATGCCCCAAAAAGCCCCGTTGATGCCTACCCTCATCCCTCGCCTGCCTCTGAGACTGCGACCTTGTTGTTATTATGGTAGCATGTCGCCCAGAGGGTGCCAAATGCACAAGACAAGGCCAAGTTGTGACCCCCGTGTACTTGTGGTACACTTTTTATATATCGTAAAATGAGGAGTTGGTATGCGCAGACGGAGCATTGGTCTGGCGCTGACGATTTTAGCTACCTTTTTGCTGACGCTCCTGGAGGTCTTGAGCGCCCAAGCGGGCCCCCTGGCCCAGCAAGTACAGGTTCAGATTACCTCGCCGGAGATGGGTTCGCGCGTGCGTGGCCGAGTGCCCATCATCGGCTCTGCGGTCGTGCCCAACTTTCAGTTCTACAAGGTGGAGTTTGGCGTGGGCCCCAGCCCCGCCCAGTGGGCGGTCATCGGCCAATTGCATTACGAGCCGGTGATCAACGGCCAACTTGAAATATGGGATACCACCGTCCTGCCCGATGGGGTTTACACCTTGAGGGTGCAGGGCGTCAAAAAGGATGGGAACTGGGAGGAATTCATCGTACGCGGTATCGCCATCGCCAACAGTGAGCCAACGCCCACCAACACGCCCGAAGCGAGCCCGACCCCTTTGGCCACAGAGACGCCGGCGATCAGCCCTACGCCGACCCAACCTCGGCCTACAGCGACGCTGCAGATCATCGCGCCTACGGCCGCCCTGGCCATGCCAACGCCTACCCCCACCCTGAGCCGACCGGAAAGTCGCAGCGCTCTGCCCGTCGACCCAGAAAGCTGGCTGGAGTCGTTCGTCTTTGGCGTGGTGGCAATGGGTACCGTGTTCATCGTCCTGGGTATCGTTTTTGGCCTGCGACGCTTGCTCTAGCCTCGCTCGACACTGTTGCGCGCATCCGCAGCGCATGATCCTAGAGGTCCTAACCATGACGGGCAAATTCCCCCGTGAACTCACCCGGCATCTGATCGTGGGGCTGGGCAATCCCGGCCCCAAGTATGCCGACAACCGCCATAATATTGGCTTCCAATGCGTCGATTACATCGCCGAGCGTTGGAACGCCGCGTGGCGCGGCAGACGTTTCCAAGCATTGTTGGCCGAAACGGAGATCGACGGCCATCGCGTGGTGCTGGCCAAGCCGCAGACCTTTATGAACGACAGCGGCCAAGCGGTGGCTCCCCTGAGCCGCTGGTTCAAGATCCCTGCCGAGCGTATCCTGGTCATTTATGACGACTTGGATTTGCCCTTGGCCCGGCTGCGTCTGCGCCCGGGAGGCAGCAGCGGCGGGCATCGCGGGGTGCAATCGATCATCGAGGCGTTGGGCACCCAAAACTTTCCGCGCCTCAGAGTTGGCATCGGCCGTCCCGCGTATGGCGACCCCATCGACTATGTGCTGAACGATTTCGATCGGGAACAAGAGCCGATCGTGCGTCAGGTTTACCCTTATGTAGAGGAAATCGTGCGCTGTTACCTGAATCAGGGCATTCACGAGGCCATGAATCAATACAACGGCCGAGATCTGATCGCTGCGGCCGAGGAATGAGCCATGGAATTGGCAGGATTACTGAACCTGCTGCGCGACCATGCCGCCTATAGAGCCTTTCTGGGCACCGCGTGCCATGAGGGCCGGGGATTGTTGCGTGCAGGATTGCCCGCGCTCTCGTTGGAGCTCTTGGAGGCGGCCCGCCCCTTTTTCCTGGCGGCATTGCAACAAGACTGGCCAGGCCCCCTCTTGGTGTTGGCCGGCAAGCCGGAGGATGCGCGCCACCTGGCCGAGGAGACGGCGCTGTGGTCGGCGCAGCCCGATAGCATTCGCTATTTCCAGGCGCCCGACACCGTTTTCTACGACCGGGGCACTTGGGATCGCGAGACGGTGCACGCCCGCGTCAGTGTGTTGGCCCAATTGGCCACGTTGGAGAGCGGCGCAGGACGGGGCCTGTTGGTGACCGCCTCCATCTGGGCGCTGATGACCAAGAGCATCTCACCCATGGCCTTTCGTCGAGCGACGCGGACGCTTGGCGTTGGCGATGTCATCCCTTTGTATCGGCTGTTGGACTATTTGGCCCGCGCCGGGTACGAATCGGTGCCGGTCGTCGAGCGGCCGGGCACCTTCAGCCATCGGGGCAGCATCGTCGACGTGTACCCACCGAATCGAACCGAGCCGGTGCGCATCGATTTTTTCGGCGACGAGATCGATTCGATCCGCACCTTTGACCCCGGCACGCAACGTTCCATCGACACGATTCGCCAGGTCACCATCGCGCCGGCCAGCGAAGCCCTCCCCGAGTGGGGTAAAGCGGCGGCGGAGGCGCTGAGACGTTTGGATCTGGCCTCTTGCAACAGCGCGACCCGGCAGCGCATGGCCGAAGAGCGAGAGCAATTGGCGCGGGGGACCTTTTTTGAGGGGATCGAGCACTATTTGCCCTATCTCTATCCCCGGCCCTCTACCCTGCTCGACTTTATGCCCGACAACGCCCTGTTGCTCATCGACGACATGGTGACCTTGGAAACGGCGGCGATGAACATGGAGAACCAGGCGCTGGGGCTACGCAACGAGATGATAGAGGACGGCCAGTTGCCTCCCAACTTTGCGGTGCCCTACCTTACCTGGGAGGAACTCAAGGCGCGGCTAGCGAGTCGGCGCGCCGTCAGCCTGGGATATGGGTTGGAACAGACGCCGGGCTTGTTCGGCGAGAGCTTTATCGCCGCGCCCAAGTATGGCGGGCATCTCGATCAGGCCCTTGCCGACATGGCCGAGTTGCAGGCGGATGGGCAACGGGTCGTCGTGGTGAGCCGCCAGGCAGAGCGCTTGGCCGACCTCCTGCGCGAGAGGCGCTTGTACATCACCCCGACCGAGACACTGACCACCGTTCCCGAGCCGGGCACCATCTCGCTGGTGGACGGCATCCTGGCCGAGGGTTGGGCAGCGCCAGCCGAGAGGCTCGTGCTGCTCACCGATGCCGAGGTCTTTGGCTGGCTGCGTATGCGCCGTCGACGGCCGCCCCGGCCCCGGCGAGAGGCTCCCGAGAGCGCCTTTGCTGAGCTGGAGGAAGGCGATTATGTGGTGCACATGGAATACGGCATCGGCCGCTACCATGGCATGGTGCGCAAACGCATCGGCGACCTCGATCGCGAGTATATGGAGATCGAATACGCCGCCGGCGATCGCCTTTACGTACCGGTGCACCAGGCCGATCGCGTCAGCCGCTATATCGGCGCCGACGAGCGCGAGCCACATTTGCATCGCCTGGGCACGGCCGAATGGGCGACCGTGCGCGCCCGCGCCGAAAAGGCGGTGCGCGACATCGCCCTAGAGCTGCTCGAGCTCTATGCCGCGCGCGAGGTGACCCCCGGGCACGCCTTTGCCCCCGATAACGAATGGCAGCGAGAACTCGAGGCCTCCTTCCCTTATCAGGAGACGGAGGATCAACTCCGTGCCTTGGCCGAGATCAAGCGCGACATGGAGGCCCCCAAGCCGATGGATCGCCTTATTTGCGGCGACGTGGGCTATGGCAAAACCGAGGTGGCCCTGCGCGCCGCTTTCAAGGCGGTGATGGACGGCAAACAGGTGGCCATGCTGGTGCCCACCACCGTCCTGGCCCAACAGCATTTCTACACCTTTCGGCGTCGGCTGCGCGCGTTTCCCGTCACCGTCGAGATGCTCTCGCGCTTTGTCCCGCCCCAAGAGCAGGAGAGGATCCTCGAGGGGTTACGCAGCGGCAGGGTGGACATTGTCATCGGCACCCATCGCCTCCTCTCCGGCGACGTTGCGTTCAAAGACCTTGGCCTGGTGATCATCGACGAGGAACAACGCTTTGGTGTTAGCCACAAGGAACACCTCAAGCGGATACGCCGCGAAGTGGACGTGCTCACCCTCACCGCCACCCCCATCCCCCGCACGCTCTACATGGCCCTGAGCGGTATCCGCGATATGAGCATCATCGATACCCCGCCGGAGGATCGCCTGGGCATTCGCACCTTTGTCAGCGAATTCGATGAGGGGTTGATCCGCAAGGCCATCCTGCGCGAGCTGGATCGCGGCGGGCAGGTCTATTTCGTGCACAATCGGGTCTATGACATCGACGAGATGGCCGCACGGCTGGCGCGCATCGTGCCCGAGGCCAGCATCGTCGTGGGCCATGGACAGATGGACGAGGAGGATCTGGCCCAGATCATGCTGGGCTTTGCCCAGGGCGAATACGACATCCTGCTCTGTACAACGATCATCGAGAGCGGATTGGACATCCCCAACGTCAACACCATCATCATCGATCGCGCCGATACCTTTGGCCTGGCCCAGCTCTATCAGCTTCGCGGTCGCGTGGGCCGAGGCGTCAACCGGGCCAGGGCCTATCTGCTCTACAAGCCCCCCTTGACCGATATAGCCCGTAAGCGGCTACAAACGATCCAAGAAGCCTCCGAGTTGGGCGCCGGCTTTCGTATCGCCATGCGCGACATGGAGATTCGCGGCGCGGGGGAGATTCTAGGCGCCGAGCAGAGCGGGCAGATCGCGGCCATCGGCTTTGACCTTTACACCCGCCTCTTGCAACAGGCCGTGGAAGAGCTGCGCGAGGCCAGCGGCGAATCGATCAACGCCATCCGCCGCGCCCAACACGCCACGGCGGCCAGCATGTTGCGCCTCGACCTTGGGCCAAGCATAGACCTGCCCGTTAGCGCCTACCTGCCAGACGAATTCATCCCCGATGAGCAGTTGCGCCTGCGCCTCTATCGGCGTTTGGCGCGCGTAGAACGAGAGGACGAGATCGACGACATCGTGCAAGAGCTCCACGATCGCTTTGGCGAACTGCCGGAGCCGGTGCTGGGCCTGCTTTATGTGCTGCGCGTCCGTTTGGTGGGCGCCGACGCGGGAGTGACGACGATCAGCAGCAACCCCAGGCAGGTGGTCGTGGCGCTTCCCTTGCCGTTGGAGCCGAACGCCGCCTCGCGGCTTGAGAGCCGGTATCGCGGCGTGACCGCTCGCGGCACTCGGGTCTGGCTGCCCTTGGAAGAGGGTTGGCAGACGCAGCTTCTGGATGTGTTGCGCGCCTTGGCCCGCATGGAGCTGGTTCCCGCCTGAGCCTGCCACTTGACCGAGCGCTTGCCAGGCGCATGGCGGTGGCTAGAATGGATCTGCCGCAACAAAAAGCCGAGCGGCACGTATAGCAAAGCGGGCGATGGTCAAAGGGCGCCCCCATGGGCAAAAAACGAGCCGAGAGTGTAAATGCCCGGCCGTTGGGCAAATGAGGAGGAAACGCGATGCAAGACGACCTGACCGAAAAGATCCAGGCGGCGCAGAACAAGTTTGAGGCATTGGCGGCACGCATCCCGGGCTATGCGGGCTACAAAGCGCGCGAACAGCGTCGAGAGGCGGACAAACTGTTGCGGCTGTACGTGGCCAGGCAGTACGAAGAGCAGATGAAACGTCTGCAGGATATTCAGGGGCGCCTGGCGGATACGGGACAATTGCACTCTTTATTTGCCCTGGAACGGGCGGTGATGCGTTTGCAGTTGCTCATCGACCGCATCAAGACGGCCAGTTACGGTTATGCCGGTCTGTTTGATGCGCTCAAGGTGGATGAGACCGCATTGGACCGTCTGTACGCCTTTGATCAGGCCATGCTCGACGGCGTGCAGCGCCTGGCCGACCACTTGAACGCCTTGGCCCAGGCAATAGACGCGGGTGAG
>JACIWY010000549.1 GCA_014360745.1 Chloroflexota bacterium | reverse complement strand
CTGAGCCACTGCTCAACGTGGTAAATAAACAACTGGGATATTGAGCAAAGCCCGTGTTCTGGACGTCAAATGCGCCTATCTACGGAGGAATTAATGACCGATAAAATGGCTTCCACGGATATTGCCCGTGCCCAGCGCGTCGCCCAGATCCGCGACCGAGGCCTGGCCCAGGCTATGGAATCCTACGACCGAGAGCGACATCTCATCCGTCAACCTTCGGCGAGCCAGCCGGGCGGATGGACGTATCGACCGCCTTCGACCCTGCCCTTAGCAGAAATCCTGCTGGCCAAAGGCGACCGCGAATCGCTCGATGAGGCGACAGCCATCCTTTCTGCCGTCCTTGAGTCGCAGGAATTGACCCCCGGCCATCCTCATTACGGCAACTGGCTCTGGTTGGCTGACGACCCCGAAGTGGTCGACCTGAACGCGGTACAGTTTGTGTTGCGCGGCCTATTGCCCCTCTTGGTACAGTATGGCGACCGTCTTCCGCCTGAGGTGCTGGCCCGTTGCCGCCAAGCCGTGCGCGATTCCCTTGAGGAAGAGGCGCGGCTGGCCGTAGCTCCCACTTATACCAACATCCATATCATGTCCCTGTTGGCTCTCCTCGTCGGCGGCGAATGGCTAGGCGACGAGCGCTTCCAAGCCCTTGGCCGGGAACGATGGGAGCGTTGGTTACGTTTCACCGTCGAATCGGGCGCGCCCTACGAATACAATAGCCCCGGCTATGGCGCCATCGACCTCTCCGGCCTCGCCGCGCTGGCATCGCTGGTAAAAGATCCGCGCATCCGGCTGCAAGCCCGACTCATGTACGAGCGCATCTGGCTGCACCTCTCGCTACATGTTCATGGCCCCACAGGCCAGGTTGCCGGACCTCATTGCCGCTGCTACTGGCCACTGATGACTACCGGTCGAGGGCCATTCAAAGACTTGCTCTGGCTCGAGACGGGTTGGGCCTGGCTGCTCGAGCCAGCCTCCTATGGCCGACCCTTCCCGGCCGGGTACGGCGCCCAGCCAAGGGCAGAGCCCCCCGCCTCCCTAGAGCTCGCACTGACCGAGCATTGGCTGCCGAGTTACCTAAGACCTATTCTGAGCCACCAGGCCGACCTGCTGCCCTATGAAGTACGCGAGACCGCCAGTGTCGAAGAAGGGTACGATCTGACCACCTATATGACCCCTTCCTACGCTCTGGGCACGGCCAGCAAAACCTACAGCATCGGCACCGAGTGTTTTTACATCGATCACCACGCCAATTACCTAATGCTGCATTATGTCCGACCCGGCAAGGCGAACCGTTGGGGCATGGCCTATTCGCGCTACGTGGTCAACGATAGACACTGGGGCACGCTGGCCGCAGCGCCGGATCGCTCCAAGGAAGCCAATTTTTACGACCAGGGCCACTTTGCCGGCGCGCAGCTCAAGAACAAAGCCATCGGCCTCTATGCCCTCATGCGCGAACAAGAGGAGGTCTTTTCACTCAAAACGGTCGTGGTCTTTCAAGCAGGCGCCGATCTGGACGAAGTGTGGCTAAATGACCAGCGCATCGATCTGGCAAGGCTGTCGCTCCCCGTGCAAGCCGGCGACTGGCTGGTCGTCGCCGATGGCGCGGTCTATGTGGGCGTCCATGTGCTAAAGCCGAGCCAACTGGGCCGCGAGGCGCCTATCCTACTGGAACGCGGCCCTTTGGGCGAACTGTGGCTCACCATCTATAACTACAAGGGCCCGGCCAAGCGTTTCTGGGAGTATGCTTCCTTGCGCGGCGCTTTTTGGCGGGGCAACATCCGCGCCGGATACATCCTGGAAGTGGCAGAAAAGGCGGAATATTCCTCTGTGGGCGCTTTCCTGGCCCATTTGCGCGAGGCAACGATCGAGGACCAAGTCGATTCCGAGCACATCCGCACAGTGCGCTATCATAGTGGCGATGACGAAATCGAGCTACGTTACGATCTATGGCGAACAGAGCCGGCCGGGCGAAGATACAACGGCACGGAGTACGTTCCTCCTAGCCTTCATTCACCTTTTGCCGTACAGGGAAACAGCGGAGCACTGCGCGTCGGCAACGCGTCTCTGGTCACCAATCCGCAGCCGATGTGGCTGATCGCCCAAGAGGTCGAGCCTGAGGAACGCTCCTGGGTTGCCGTGAACCCATTGGGAATATCGACGCCCCTGCGCTTCGAGACACCCTGCGGCATGGTGACAGCGGACAATTGGGGTTTGGGCCGACTAGAGTGGCGTGCCCCTGTAGGCAAGCCACAAGAACTCATCGTCGAGGGTCTCGATGAACCGATCGGCCTACAGGCGCCAAAGGATATCGCCGTCCGGTTGCACATACTTTAGCACCGCCGCGAGATCCATCCTTTGAACGCTGTGGACAGGAGACGCAACCCA
>JACIWY010000548.1 GCA_014360745.1 Chloroflexota bacterium | reverse complement strand
ATTCGCCTAATCGGTCGGCAAAGCCCGCCTCACGAAGATAAATGAACAGGCTGATCATCTCGCCCATGCAGCCGGTGCAGGCATCCTTTTCGATGACCTTGGCCGCCCCCCAACGATCCTGAGCAGCCTCATGAAAGGTGCGGAAGCGTCGACGTACTTGGGCCAGGGGCACGCCACGTACATTTATCCGCGCCAGGTTGGCTTCGCCTAACCCGGCCTCGGACGCGAGCTGAATATGATGGATATCGGCCACGTCAAAGCCCATCATCGTCGCACATACAGTATCTACAGCAACGACATCGGCCCCCGCAAGGACACAGCCAAGCCGTACGCAATCCTCAGGATATTTGTGGGTAGCTTCCATGCCCACGATGGCATCGACCACGGTAAAGGCCGGGCGCACGATTCGGTTCAAATCGACGATGCCCCGATCCAGCCCCATGCGATGCGTGCGCTTTTTCTCACGACCGGGCAGAACCCCCTTCATATTCTTGAGCCCGCAGGTAATACCAGTACGCACATGGGTCTTGACCACCGGCAGATCGATGATGACATCGGCTTCATGAGCGGTGCGGGCCAGGCCAAACGTAGGCATGACATAGGCATCAGGAGCCCGAACCTCGACCACTTCGTCAGCGTTGAGATCCACCAATTCGACGCCCAAGCGTCGGGCCACCGCTGCCGTCCCCGAAACCTCCAAACACTCCATCGTATCTTTCAACCCCCGAAAGTCATAACCCACCGAAGACCCCTCACCGATGACTACCCGCGTCGGGTTTCTCTCAAGGACCAGGCGTGTCACCGCCTCGGTGACACGGGCATCGGTAATATGCCCCGTGCCCGAAGGCCAGGGCGCTACCACATTGGGCTTGATCAACACCGTTGCGCCAGGGCACACCGATGAGGGCAAGCCGCCGGCCAAGCTCACTGCTTCGCGCACGGCCTGCTCGACCGCCTCGTCTTCGACACGTACAAGGGCTACGGTAACCATCTGTCTATCCTCCAAACTACACAACGGCCAATTGTTACAGCTCCTTTGTCCGTACGATCTTGTTCGGATCCAGCTCATACCCAAAACCCGGCCCGGCGGGCAGTTGGAAATAGCCGTCCACCGGTTCGTAAAAGTCGCGATAAAACCACTGAATATTGTGATTGATCTTGCCCCCCACTCCCCTAACGGGCACACCCGCGCCGGCCGCGAGAAGAGAAGGTGTAAAGCCGATCCCAAATCGCCTCCACCGGCACCGGGTCCAGACCGATGAGCTCTCGACCCAGCATTTTAACCTCCATCGAGCCCCCATTGCTCAAATCCACCAAACCGGCGTCGGTTTCGATCTGCGTAAACGTTGTGCGATAGGGCGATGGTTCACGAGGCGCCAGGCCATGCCTCTCGATCTCGTACAAGGCCATACCATCCCGTACCGGCCTCTCAACTTCAAACACACGGACGGCGGTAATTTTCATGATCCTGCCCTCACAACTTAACCTAATAACCATCGATTGTGATCGATTGAGATAAAACCGTCAAGTGCGATCGAAAACGACAGCCAACGTCCAATTTACGTTCTGGCTCCATCATGGTAGAATCGGAGCCATCTGTGCGCCCGGCCCGAGCGGTGGAGCTTATCCAGAACGATGAAGCGCGAAAAGGAGGTGCTTATGCGCATCGGCATTATCTCGGATATTCATGATAATCTGTGGGCCTTGCAAGATGTGCTCACCGGCTTGACGGATTGCGATGAACTGCTTTGCCTGGGCGACCTCTGCGCGCCTTTTACCATTTTGGCCATTGCCGAGGGGTTCCACGGCCCGGTGCATCTCGTCTGGGGCAACAACGATGGCGACAAGCTGGCCATCGCTCGGCAAGCCGATGGAGCAGGTAATGTCACTATCTACGGCCACTTTGCCGAGCTTGAGCGAGATGGGCGTAGGATTGCCATCACCCATTACCCCGATCTCGCCCGTGCCTTGGCCCAAGGCGGACAGTACGATCTAGTATGTCACGGCCATGACCATACCGCGGGCGTCACCGAGGTAGGAAAAACGCTGCTCGTCAATCCGGGCGAGGTCATGGGCCGCTATGGTTCGCACACGTTCGCCGTGTACGAGACAGAGCCGGACATCGCCAGGATCATCGAAGCTTAAGAACAACCGGCTTCTCGATCATACGCTTGCCAGGAGATACGTATGTCGCCAATGCCCATCACCGGGCCTACTTATGAAGAAATGCTTCATCCCGATCGGATCGATCCGAATCTGCGCGCACGCGCCCAGATGGCCAAAGATAGAACTCCCCTCGATCCGATCAATCTGTTTAATATTACCTGGCGGAGGCCCGACGGGCGCGTTAGTTACGATGTGCTACCCCACGAGTTAACCGGCGTTCCGGC
>JACIWY010000547.1 GCA_014360745.1 Chloroflexota bacterium | reverse complement strand
TAACAGCTCGACCAGTCAAGTGCGCCGGTCGTGACGAGCCTCTGACGGTTGTGTGCCCATCGAGCGTTTGACGGTCTCTCGGGCAAAAAGCCCGAAGGCGAGGCCGGTGATAATGAACATGAGGCCGTTGGTGCGCAGCGCAAAGGCATAGCCGAGCTGATCGCTCAGCCAGCCCAACAGGATCGGCCCCACCGATACACCGATGTCGCCAAAGGTGCGATACATCCCCATGGTCAAGCCGTGTCGTCCCGCTTTGGACAGATCGGCCACATAAGCCGCTGGCGCCGGCCCGGCCAGGCCCGTACCCAGGCCCATGAGTGCGGCGCCGATCAAAAAGAGCGCGTAATTTCCGCTCAGGCTGAATACCAGCAAGGAAAAGCCAGAGAGCAAACAGCCTGGGACGATGACGGCCTTGCGTCCCAATTTGTCCGACAGAGTACCCGACCAGTTCAAGGTTATCAAGTTCCAGATGGAGATGAACGTGAAGGTAAATCCTAATTGCCCTGGGGTCAAGCCAAGGCGCTGGCTGCCAAAGAGGGGCAACACGGTCGAGCGCCCGCCGCTACGGGTGAAAAAGACGGTGAGCGTCACCGCGCTGACCAGCAAAAAACCGAGATCGCTTAGCAAGGCCAGGACGCTATTGCGAGTATTGGGTGACGTTTGCACCTCGGTAGTGGAGACAGAACGGTCGGTAGGCGAGGTGTCGGCCGGCGAGCAACCCTTGGTCTCGCGGACGGCGTTAAAGGCCCAGATGGCGGCGAGAAGGGCCAGAACAGAGTAAACAAAGAACACGGCGCGATAGCCCCATGCCTGAGCGACGAACCCGCCGAGTGTGGGACCAAAGCTGCTTCCCAACAGCAAGCTGCCCTGGTACAAGCTCATCGAGCGCCCGCGAGTCTCCCTGGTCGAGATGTCAGCCAATACGGTCATGGCCGTTGTCGTCTGGAGGGAGGAGCCCAACCCTTGGACAAAGCGCCAAAGGATCAATTGATTGAACTCGCCGGCCAAGCCGGTAAGTAAAGCGGCCAGGCTGGTGATAAGCGGCCCGGCCACCAAAAGCGGTTTGCGCCCCAGCCGTTCGCAAAGCCCGCCGGCAGGGATGTTCATGACGATGCGCGCTAGACCAAAGGCGGTCACCAAGCTACCGACCATGGCGGCGCTTACGCCGAAAGAGCTGGCATAAAGGGGCATAACCGGCCCCACGATGCTGATGCCCAACATGGTAAGGAACACCTGGCCCATCAAAGCGATCAAGACGCGATCTCGGGCCCATGTTTGGCGCATCGAGCCGACAGTGCGTTGTAGCACGCTGGCGTTGAGTTGGGAGAGCCTCGACATGGCGTGAAATCCTTCGGTTGGTGGGTTCCTGAGATGCAAACCCGCGCCCAAGGGGATGGACGAGGCGTGCGGCAGGTTTCGGATAAGGTGTACGCTGTATGCGCATTATGCCCGAGGGAGGCTTGCTTGTCAACTGGGGCCTTTTGCCCAGTTTGGCGATCTCGGCGAGCGTGATTTTTGTCACGGCGCGCTAGAGACAAAGGCGTTATGCTATAACCGGCAATTTGTGACGTCTCAAGTAAAGGAGTGTAGGGCACCATGAAGCCGACCGAAGAATTGAAGGAGGAGCATGACGCCATCAAGCGGATGCTGCGCATTTTGGAGCGAATGGCGGATCGGCTGGATGCAAGGGAAGATGTGCGCATAGAGGATATACGCGAGGCCATAGGCTTTATCCAGGGTTTTGCCGATCGTTGCCACCACGCCAAGGAGGAAGATCTACTCTTTCCGGCGATGGAAGCGGCGGGAGTGCCCAGGCAGACGGGGCCCATTGCCGTGATGTTGGCGGAACACGAGCAAGGGCGCGCCCACGTGCGTGCGATGATAAAAGCTCTGGATGAGCATGTAGCCGGCGTATCCGACGCGGCGCAGAGGTTGGCGGACAATGCCCGTGCGTATACCGCCCTCTTGCGCCAGCATATCGACAAGGAGGATGGCATCCTCTATGTCATTGCCGATGCCAGGCTGTCGCCCCGCCAGCAGGAGGAGTTGGAGAAGGGCTTTGCACGGGTGGAGCGGGAAGTGATCGGGGCGGGCCAACACGAAACCTATCATGCCTTGTTAGATCGGCTGAGTGCAGCCTATCTTACCGGGTGAATCTTTGCTGAGGGCTGCCTTTTGCGTTTCGGCTTACTGCTCTACTCACATCGATCAGGCGAAAGCTGGTGCCTCAAGCGCGGATACGGCCATCGTACATGCCGTTGATCCCCGGCCCCTCGGGTGAGAGAGGCCAGATGACCATCTGTCGGCCCATGCCCCCATGCCACGGGCCGCGCCGCTGACCAATGCGACTCCCGCCAAGATCGAACAAGGGGGTGGATATTCATCGCGCTTTCCCCCGAA
>JACIWY010000546.1 GCA_014360745.1 Chloroflexota bacterium | reverse complement strand
CGAGATTTGGTGCGGCCTGACCCAAGCGCTTGCGCTCATCATCTCGGGTGATGAGGCTCTGCGCGAGATCGTAGCATTGACCTTCCGCGTATCAGGCACGGCGCTGCTCATCAGCGCCCTTGTCGGAATTCCTCTGGGCGCGCTACTTGGCCTGACCCGCTTTCTCGGGCGTCGGGTGCTCGTTTCTTTGCTCTACACGGGTATGGGCTTTCCGCCCGTGGTGGTCGGGCTTTTCGTCTATTTGCTCCTTTCGCGCAATGGGCCGCTGGGCGCCCAGGGGTGGCCTTGGGTGCCGAGATTGTTTACCCCATCTGCCATGGTCATCGCACAGACTATTATCTCATTCCCCTTGGTCGCCGGATTCACGATGGCCGCCATCATGGGAGTTGATCCCTTCTTGCGTCAACAAGTGTGCTCCTTGGGAGCCACCCCTCTGCAAACGGCCATCACCATCTTGTTGGAGGCACGCATCGGTGTGGTCGTATCGATCATCGCCGGTTTTGGCAGCATCATCTCCGAAGTAGGCGCGGTGATGCTCGTCGGCGGCAATATAGAGGGACGCACCCGCGTGCTGACCACCGCCATCGTGCTGGAGACGCGCAAGGGCAATTTCGATCTGGCCATGGCGCTGGGCATCGTTTTATTAGCGCTCTCCTTCGTCGTCAATGTGGCCATGCTCACTCTACAGGGACGGACATTCGACACATGACCACAACCATCTACGAACTCCGCAACGTCGCTAAAACCTATGCCAGCCGCCAAGTCTTGTATATCCAAGACTTGCAGATCCAACGTGGCGAGATATTGGCCCTGGTGGGCCCCAGCGGCGCGGGCAAGAGCACCCTCCTACGTTTGCTAAACTTTCTCGAGGAACCGACCCAGGGCACGATTTCCTTCCTGGGGCAGCCTTTCGGCGCCCGGCGAGATATCCCCCTATGTCTGCGCCGCAAGGTGACCACCGTATTCCAACGGCCGGTGCTGCTTAACCGATCGGTGCGTAGCAACGTCGCTTTCGGCCTCAGGCTTCGCCAGGGGTGGTGGCCGCTTTGTCTCGACGGCGTCGATCGACGGGTGGACGAAGCCTTGGAGATGGTCGGTTTGTCCGATCTGGCCGACCAGCGGGCGCGCACCCTCTCCGGCGGCGAGGCCCAGCGCGTGGCTCTGGCGCGAGCCATCGTCTTGGAGCCGGAAGCGCTCCTGCTCGACGAGCCCACCGCCAACCTGGATCCGCACAATGTCGCTTTGATCGAATCGATCATCCGCGATCTGAATCGCCGGCGCGGCACCACGATCGTCGTGGTCACGCACAATGTGTTTCAAGCACGACGCCTGGCTCATCGCGCGGGCTTGTTGCTCGATGGCTCCCTCATCGAGCTGGCCGATAGCGAGACCTTCTTTGAACATCCTCGCGACGAACGCACGCGAGCTTTTGTGCGCGGCGAGATGATCTACTGAACGGCCCACCCCATGGTGAAAAGGATCATGCCAAAGCTTGTCGTCCGTCTGTCGCTGCTGCTCACAATTCTTGCCTTGGCAGGCTGCGCTTCGCCCACCCCCACTCCGATACCGACCCAGCCGCCGGCCACAGCCGATTCGCAGGAATTGATCCTGGCCACGACCACCAGCACCGAGGATTCGGGCTTGTTAGAGTTCATCCTGCCCGATTTCGAGACCCAGGCCGGCGCCAAGGTCCATGTCATCGCCGTAGGCACCGGCCAGGCGCTCAAGCTCGGCGAGGATGGCAACGCCGACGTGCTCCTCGTCCACGCCCGCGATCAAGAGGACGCCTTTATGGCCTCGGGCCATGGCGTGCGCCGCGAGGATGTTATGTACAACGACTTTGTCATCATCGGCCCGGCTGACGACCCGGCGGGGATCAAAGGGATGAAAGAGGCGGCAAAGGCTTTCCAGAAGCTGGCCGCGGCCGGCGCCCAAAACACGGCGGCCTTTATTTCGCGTGGCGATAATTCCGGCACGCACAGCAAAGAGAAGGCCCTTTGGAAAGAGACCGGTATCGAGCCGTCCGGTGATTGGTATATCTCGGCCGGCCAGGGGATGGGCGCCGTGCTCACCATGGCCGAAGAGCAAAAGGCGTACACCCTCAGCGACCGGGCGACTTATCTGGCCCGCACGCTCGAGGGCACCGATCTGGCTATCCTGGTTGAGGGGGACCCCCTGCTCTTTAACCCCTACGGCGTCATCGCCGTCAACCCGGCCAAGGGCGCCCACATCAAGAGCGAGCTGTCCGATCGCTTCATCGATTGGCTCATCTCACTGCCACCCCAAGAAAAGATCGCCCAGTTCGGCGCGGACAAATTCGGCCAATCGCTTTTTGTGCCCGATTCGCAGCTCTGGCGCAAAGCCAAAGGGCTTTAGAGCAGCTACAAGACGGCTCTTCTAAAGAGAAACAGGGGCG
>JACIWY010000545.1 GCA_014360745.1 Chloroflexota bacterium | reverse complement strand
CAGCTCCGGTAGGGGCACGGCGGCGCCGTGCCCCTATATCATACACGATCCAAAGGATGCCATGCATGTGGTTGGGCATGATCGCCAATTCGTCGGCGTTCAACGTCACATATGGCCGTATCGTCTCGGTTTTGAACCATTCATCCCGCACAATTTGCCCCCATTCATTCAACACTACCTCCCCATTCACCACGCAGCCGAACCGATGCACCCGTTCGTGGGTGCAAATAGTGACGAAATGCGTGCCGGGTTGGGTGTCATCGTACCCCGGCAACCGGATCGATCGACGGTGGTGATGGGGATCATAGCCCATGCCCGTCTCCCTCTCGGCCGTCCAGGCACAGCATGGTAGGGACGACGCCCCACTGGTAATAGATCTCGGCGATGGTCTCAATGTGCTCGTCGGTCAGGTAGTTCTTGGGGCAACCCTTGGCAAACAGTTTGGAGGCGTTGATCAAAAGGATCTGGCCCGGGTGGCGTTTGCGCCTGTTCAACACCATTGCTGGGGGCTGTGGTATTCACCAAGAGGTTTTCCGGCAATAGGATGACGGCCTCGACACGGTCCGCCGCCACGAACGCCTTGCAGATGTCGCGTTCGCGGTTGCTGCCCTGGTTGCCACTGCCGCGGCTGACGGCGCCCGTATCCAACACCACGGCCATGCGCCTGCCCTCTTTTAGGCTGGCGAACATGTGCTGCACCCAGCCCCAGTCGACGCTGGAGCCGGGCGGAATGCCGTCGCCAAAGCGATAGTAGGGGTCATTCTCGTAAGTGCTGACGGGGATAGTCTGGTTCCACATGGGGTTGGCGGTCACCAGGTCAAAGCGAGATAGGCCGTCGTCGTCGCGGAGGAAAGCGGGGCGCGCCATGGTATCGCCCAGGCGGATATCGGCCTCCCAGAGCCAGTTGCCCAGTGTGGAATAGTCGAGGATTCTCCCATTTCCACTCATCTGGTACGATACTCCTTGAGGATATGCGGTCTCGGCTGCTCATGCTATAGCGTAAACGTATTATTGTGAAAAGGGATGGATAAATCAAACGAGCGGGCGCCCCCGCTCGCACATTGTGGGGCAGAGCTCCGGTCGAGTGTCGCAAGTCCCGTTTGATTTGACGCGGCGGGGCCGGTTGGTATTATCCCCCCAAGGTGGTAGGTACCTCGGAAGGCGCCCGCCACCTCATAGCCTGCTATTTTCGAGGTAAATTGGGCATGTCAGAAGGGGCCAGCGCGAACACGGGTCGCCGTGGGTTGCTCATCGTCTACACTGGCGAAGGCAAGGGCAAGACCACCGCCGCCCTGGGCACCGTCTTGCGCGCCTGGGGACATGGAATGCGCCTCTGCGTCATTCAATTCATCAAGAGCGAGGCGGGGCGTTGGGGAGAAATCCTCGCTGCCGAACGCTTGGGCATCGAATGGCACACCTTAGGCACGGGCTTCGTCTGGGAGCCGGGCAACGATGCCGAGGCCCGAGAGAGGGCGTTGGCCGCTTGGGCGCTGGCTCAGGAAAAGATCGTCAGCGGCGAGTACGACCTCATCGTCCTCGACGAGTTCACGTACTTGAGCAAATTCGGCTGGCTCGACGGCCAAGAGACGGCGGACTGGCTCATAGCGCACAAACCGCGCGAGCTGCACGTGATCATCACCGGCAGAGACGCCCCTGAGGCGTTGGTCGCCGCCGCCGACCTGGTCAGCGAGGTGCGGGCGATCAAGCATCCCTTCGCCGCCGGCGTGCGGGCGCAAAAGGGGATCGAATTCTGAGCGCGGGGCACGGTTTGATAGCTCTTTCTCATACGTGCTATAATATATTCAAAGGCGCGGCCTTTTTGCCCCAATAGCTCAGAGGATAGAGCAACTGCCTTCTAAGCAGTGGGCCGTAGGTTCGAATCCTACTTGGGGCGCTGTACGACCTGTAGTAGCCCAATGAGTGGAATACCACTAGCCCTTGTGGTTTACGCTTTACAGTAAGCGGTTGCCCTATTTACCGCATGGCCCAGGGCACGGCGCAATGAAGAGATGGTCCGGCGTCGTCGTTGGTTTTAGCACGGCAAGAGGTGCATTTTCGTGAGCGACCCGCAGAAAGAAAAGAACGAAATCTTGGCCCGCCTTCGCCGCGTCGAAGGGCAGATTCGCGGCATCCAACGCATGATCGAGGAGGAGCGCGATTGCGAAGCCATCGTCACCCAGTTGATGGCCGCACGCGCGGCGCTCGATCGCGCCGGCCTCTATATTATGAGCCATCACATCGAACGCTGCCTCACCACCCCGGAAGTAAGGGGCAGCAAGGATCGGTTGGAACGCATCATCTCCTTCTTCTTTAGACTCGGCGGAACGAACGAGTTTGAGGCGTCCGCCGAGGATCTAACCGACGTCGGCGAGAGCTGACCCCCTTTTTACCTCGCGCAAACCAAGCTCCGGCCATTGACAGCC
>JACIWY010000544.1 GCA_014360745.1 Chloroflexota bacterium | reverse complement strand
CCAAGGTTTATGAGAGGGTTCTTGCACAGGCATACAACCTTTCTGACATCGCGAATTAAAGCCTATGCATGGTAACACGCGATCGGCAAGGGTCAAAATCCCCCCAACAGGGCGACGCCAACCTGGCCCGAAAACCAAGGTTGGCGTCACCCTTGAGGAGGAAACACGCGAGAAGCGTACGGACGTGTCACATAGCCAGGCCGCCGTCCACACAGAGCACCTGGCCGGTCACATAGGCGGCGGCGTCGGAAGCCAAAAAGGCCACCGCTGCAGCCACATCCTGGGGTTGGCCCAGGCGGGCCAGCGGAATGCGCTCAACGACCTGGCTCAACATCCCTTCCGGCAGCTTGGCCGTCATATCGGTTTCGATAAACCCTGGGGCCACCAGGTTAACGCGAATATTGCGCGAGCCCAGCTCGCGGGCCACCGCTTTGGTCAGCCCCACCAGGCCGGCTTTGGCGGCGGAGTAATTCGCCTGGCCGGCGTTGCCCACCAGCCCCGACACTGAGCCAATGTTGATGATGCAGCCTTGGCGCTTGCGCAAAAAAGTGCGTTGCGCCGCCTTGATACAGTGGAATGCGCCCTTTAGGTTAGTGTCTAGGACGGCATCCCAATCCTCTTCCGACATGCGCATGAGCAACGTATCGCGGGTAATGCCTGCGTTATTGACCAGGATATCCAGCGTGCCATAACGTTCTAGCGTTGCTTCCACCAACGCTTGGGCCTCTTCGGCCACGCTGACATCGGCCTGAACGGCGCTGGCTTCGCCGCCGGCGGCTTGGATTTCCCGAACGACTTCTTCGGCAGCTTGGGCTTGAGCCCGGTAATTGACTATGACGCGGCACCCGCGCCTGGCCAGCTCCAGAGCAATGGCCCGGCCGATGCCTCGCGAACTACCCGTGACCAGAGCCACCTTACCTTGCAGACCCTCCATCGCCAATCCTACGCTCCCAACTCTAGAATTGTAGCATCGAACGCCTCCAGAGAGGCCTTGTCCGTCACCGCTTGCACGATCATGTTGCGTTCGATACGCTTGATCAACCCCGCGACCACCGACTTGGGGCCTATTTCAAGGGCCGTGCCCACGCCATCTCGGGCCATGCGTTGCACGGAAGCGGTCCAGAGCACCGGCGAATTGAGCTGTCGCAACAAGGCCGCCTTAATCTCTGCCGGCGTGGAAAGAGGCTCGGCCAGAGCGTTGCTCACTACCGGCACCCAAGGCTGGCGGAAAGTGGTCTCTTCCAGGGCCACGGCTAATCGCTCGGAAGCGGCGGACATCAGCGGCGTGTGACAGGCCACGCTGACCTGGAGCGGCAGGGCGCGCTTGGCGCCGCGTTCTTTGGCCATCTCCATTGCCTGCGCCAATGCCGCTTGCGCGCCAGCAATGATGATCTGGCCCGGCGAATTGTAATTAGCAACCCATACATCCCCGCCGTCAGCAGCAACCTGGGCGACGATCTCTTCCACCACAGCATCGTCGAGGCCGATGATGGCGGCCATGCCTCCCGGTGAGGCCCTGCCGGCGTCGCGCATGGCCTCGCCACGACGACGCACCAAACGCACGCCCTCTTCAAAGGTGATGGCTCCCGCCATCGTCAGGGCTGAGAATTCGCCCAAGCTATGGCCGGCGACGCAAGCTATCCGGCTCCGCAACGGTTCAATCTGCGGCTCGAGAAGCGCCCACAACACCATGGAGGTGACATAAACGGCGGGCTGTGTGTTGGCCGTGTCGTTCAGCGCCTCCTCGGGGCCCTCAAAGCACAGGCGCGATAATTCGAAACCGAGGACCTCGTCGGCGCGTCGATACATCTCGCGGGCTAATGGGAACGCCTGCAAGTCGGCGCCCATGCCCACGAACTGGCAGCCCTGGCCCGGAAAGACGACGGCAAATTTGTCTGACATCGAGTTACCCTTTAGCAAACGTGTCGACGAATGGCGCGCGGCTCTGCGCATTTCTTTCGCCTGCCATAACACCGGCGCAGGTTCGAGGTTGCGCGTTTATGTCGCATCTGGCCGATGTTGACGATCGCCGCCCTGTTCGAATATCTTGTGCGGCGGGTAACTTCTGGGCCGCGAGTGTGTTAGGACAAATGCGCATTACGCTCTATGTTGAGGAGGAAGATAAGGGAATGAAAAGACGGGTTGTGGTAACCGGCATGGGCACCGTGTCTCCTGTCGGGCACAATGTGCCCGACAGCTGGGAGGCCATCGTCGCGGGTCGATCCGGCATCGCGCCCATCAGTAGATTCGATGCCAGCGAGTATCGCTCTCAGATCGCTGCCGAGATCAAAAATTGGGACCCCAAGGAACACTTTCATCCTCGCGAGGTGCGACGCATGGATCCCTTTGTCCAATACGCGATCGTCGCCACTCGCGAGGCGCTGGCCGATGCCAAACTAGAGCCCCACGATAGCTGTCGCGAGCGCG
>JACIWY010000543.1 GCA_014360745.1 Chloroflexota bacterium | reverse complement strand
GCGATATCGTCTATGTAGAGCTGCCCGAGGTGGGCGACAGCTTTAGCAAGGGCGAAGCCTACGGAGTCGTCGAGTCGGTCAAGGCAGCTTCTGACACCTATTTGCCCGTGGCCGGCGAGATCGTAGAGATCAATGAAGAGCTGGAGGATAGCCCCGAATTGGTGAATCAGGATCCCTATGGGGATGGCTGGTTCGTGCGCATCCTGATCGAGGACCCTGACGAGCTGGAAGATCTCATGGATGCGGAAGAGTACCGTCAGTTCGCCGAGGAGGCCGAGGCGGAAGGAGAACACTAGATGAGTTTCGTTCCCCATACAGAGGCCGAGCGTCGAGAGATGCTGGCCCGTATCGGCGTGGGGCAGATCGAAGACCTTTTTGAAGCGATACCGGCTAGCCATCGCTTTCCAACCATTGATCTGCCGTGCCCGCTTTCGGAGCCGGAAGTTGTACGCGAGCTCAACCGTCTGGCCGATGACAACCTCGACGTTGCCCATATGACCTGTTTTCTGGGGGCAGGGGCATATCATCACTTTATTCCGGCCATCGTCGATCATGTCATCAGCCGTTCCGAATTCTATACGGCGTATACGCCCTATCAGCCGGAGATCAGCCAGGGGACGTTACAGGCCATCTTTGAATATCAGACGATGATCTGCGAGCTGACAGGAATGGAAGTCAGCAACGCCTCCCATTATGATGGCGCTACGGCGCTGGCCGAAGCTGCGCTGATGGCGATAAGCATCGGGCGGGGGCGTCGCAAGAGGATCGTTATGGCACCGACCATCCATCCCGAGTACCGCGAGACGGTGCGCACCTATACACAGGGGATGGGGGTCGAGGTGGTGGGCGACGATCGGCTGAGCCACGATCTTGACGCGCTGATCGACATGGTCGACGCACAGACCGCCTGCTTGATGGTACAGACGCCGACTTTTCTCGGCGAGATCCTCGATCTACAGGGGGTGGCCGACGCCGTGCACGCCAAAGGGGCGCTGCTCACCGTGGCCTGTAACCCGATCAGCTTGGGCTTGCTCAAGCCCCCGGGCGCCTTTGGGGCCGACATCGTCGTGGGTGAAGGTCAAGCATTGGGCAGCCCCCTGAATTTCGGCGGGCCGTATCTGGGCTTTTTCGCCTGCCGAGAGGAATATGTCCGACGTACCGCCGGGCGCCTGGTCGGACAGACGGTGGACACCAAGGGGCGTCGCGGATATGTACTCACCCTCTCCACGCGAGAGCAGCACATTCGCCGCGAACGGGCTACCTCCAACATTTGCACCAACCAGGGATTGGTAGCGTTGGCAGCAGCCGTTTATATGGCCGGGCTGGGGCGCTGCGGGTTGGCCGAAGTCGCCCGCCAGTGCTATCACAAGGCACATTATGCGGCGGAAGCGATCGCGGTGCTCGATGGCTACGAAGTGTTACGTTCCAGGCCGTTCTTCCATGAGTTCGTCGTGCGTTGCCCGCGGCCGGTGGCCGAGATCAACCGTGAACTGCTTTACGATTACGAGATTCTGGGGGGATATGATCTGGAGCACGCCTACCCCGAACTGGCCGGGCACATGCTACTCTGCGTCACCGAGATGAATACGGCAGAAGAGATCACGCGACTGGCCGAAGCCTTGGAGGAGGTAGCAGCATGAGCGAGCCTATTATCTATGAGCTGAGCGCCCCCGGACGCTGCGCTGCCCATCTGCCCGAGTTGGATGTGCCTCAGGCCGACTTACCCCCGGCGTCGTTGTTGCGCGATGAATTGAACTTGCCCGAGGTGAGCGAAGTCGACCTCATGCGTCATTATATTCGCCTTTCCCAGATGAATTACGGCGTCGACGTCGGCTTTTACCCGCTGGGTTCGTGTACCATGAAATACAACCCCAAGGTGAACGAGGACATGGCCCGCTTACCGGGCTTTACCGACACTCACCCTTACCAGCCGGAAGAGACGGTTCAGGGCAATCTGCGGCTGATGTATGAATTGGCCGAGTTCCTCAAGGCGCTTAGCGGCTTTGCCGCGGTGAGCTTACAACCGGCGGCGGGGGCGCACGGTGAATTGGCGGGCATCCTCATCATCCGCGCCTACCACGAATCGCGAGGCGACACGAACCGACGCATTATCCTCATTCCGGATTCGGCCCATGGGACGAACCCCGCCTCCACGACGATGGCGGGCTTTGAGATGGTGGAGCTCAAATCGGACCGGCGGGGCAATGTCGATCTGGACGACCTGCGCGCCCATTTGAGCGACCGCGTGGCGGGCATGATGCTCACCAACCCCAACACGCTGGGGTTGTTCGACGAAAATATCCTGGAGATCACCCGCCTGGTGCATGAAGCCGGCGGCTTGATGTATGGCGACGGAGCCAACTTTAATGCGCTCATGGGCATCAACAAGCCCGCCGAAGTGGGCTTTGACATCATGCACTTTAACCTG
>JACIWY010000542.1 GCA_014360745.1 Chloroflexota bacterium | reverse complement strand
TGTCGAGGGTGTTTTGGCCCCACAAGCGGCGTCGTCGACCAGGGTGCCAAGTTCCTCTCGGCCATCGCCTCGATTATCGATTCGGAGGATAAACAGGAAATTGAGCGGATCATCGAGACGATCGAGGATCCACTGGGGACTTTTTACCGATTCAGTCTGCCCCGCTCTTTTTTGAAACGCAGCCGGATTGTCGGTTGAAGGAGGGCGTCGCATGGCACAGCGGATCACCATCGATCCCATCACCAGGTTGGAAGGCCACGGCAAGATCGAGATCTTTTTGAACGAGGCCGGGGATGTGGAGCGGGCCTTTTTCCAGGTACCCGAGCTGCGGGGTTTTGAAAAGTTCTGCGAGGGCCGACCTGCTGAGGAAATGCCCAGGATTACCCCGCGCATATGCGGCGTCTGCCCCACCGCTCACCACATGGCTTCGACCAAAGCCCTGGACGATCTCTGGCGGGTGGAGCCGCCGAGGACGGCCAAATTGCTGCGCGAGTTTCTGTACAACGCCTTTATGGTCGAGGATCATTACATTCACTTTTTCTTCCTCGGCGGCCCGGATTTCGTCGTGGGGCCGCAAGCGCCAGCAGCCGAGCGGAACATTTTGGGCGTGATCAACAAGGTGGGGCTCGAAATCGCCGGCCAGGTCATTCGCGTGCGTCGCGAGTGTCGTGAGATCATCCAGACCCTTGCCGGCAAGGTCATCCATCCGGTCTTTGGTTTGCCCGGGGGCGTTTCTAGAGGGATGAAGGAGGAGGAGCGGGACAAGTTTTTACAGACCGCCCGCTTTGCCGTCGATTTTGCCCAATTCGCCTTGCAGATTTTCGACGACGTTGTGCTCAAAAATCAAGACTATGTCGATCTCGTGCTTGCAGATGCTTTTAGCCATCGCACCTATTATATGGGCCTGGTCGACGAGCAAAACAGGGTCAATTTCTATGATGGCCAGGTGCGCGTGGTCGACCCGGAGGGCCGCCAGGTGGCCAGATTCGCCCCTCGTGAATATGTCGATCATATTCGCGAGCATATCGAGCCTTGGTCCTACATCTCTTTTCCATATCTGAAAAATGTGGGGTGGGCGGGCTTTGTGGATGGCGTCGACAGCGGGGTCTATAGAGTGGCTCCATTGGCCAGGCTTAACGTGGCAGACGGCATGGCGACGCCCTTGGCCCAGCAGGCCTATGAGCGAATGTACGCTGTTCTGGGCGGAAAGCCGGCCCATGCGACGTTGGCCTTCCATTGGGCGCGCCTCATCGAGGCCCTTTACGCTGCCGAACGCATGGTAGAGCTTTTGGAGGACGAGGAGATCACCGGCGACGAGATTCGCCGCCTCCCCACGGAAACTCCTCGGGAGGGTGTGGGAATTGTGGAAGCGCCTCGAGGCACCCTCATCCACCACTATCAAACCAACGAGAGAGGCATTTTGACCGGCGTGAACCTCCTGGTGGCTACGAACCATAACGCTGCCCCTATCGCCATGAGCGTGGAAAAGGCCGCCAAGGGGATGATCAAAGGAGGGCAGGTTTCCGACGGCCTTTTGAATATGGTCGAGATGGCTTTCCGAGCCTACGATCCCTGTCATGCCTGTGCCACCCATAGCTTGGGAGAGATGCCTTTGCAGGTGATCATCTATAACAGCAAGGGCAATATCTTGAGGCGGATCGAAAGCCCTTCAGGGTGAGGTCGGGCGGCGACGGACCTTGAGGGAAAGAGTGAATCCAGAGGGATGCTAATGCGGCCGGGTTGCGTAACGGCCTGTTAGCGAGTACCCTGGCCAACAAAATGGGGGCGATCCCCACTAACCTTTCCCAGGAGGCGCTTTGTGAACAAGCCTGCCCCTCGGTTCTCAGCCCGGGTTTACGTTGATACGACGCGTCGCGTTCCTCTGCGCCGCATCTGGCGCTACATCGGTTATGATGAACCCAACTATACCTACACACCTCGCGGGCGCGAGCTCTTGAGCAAGCTCGGGCGTCTGTCGGATGCCCCCTACTATGTCCGCTGTCATTTCCTGCTTTGCAATGGCCAAGGCTTGGGCGCGCCCAAATGGGGCTTTACCAACGTCTATCAGGAGGACGAGGCGGGTCGCCCGATCTATTCTTGGGAGATTATTGACCGCATCCTGGATACCATCGTTCAGGCCGGTTGTATCCCCTTTGTCGAGCTGGGTTTTATGCCGCAGGCGCTGTCTTCTGCGCCGGCCGGTTTGCCCTATGAGGGTGCCCGCGCTGAGGGATGGCGGTATCCGCCCCGTGATTATAGCCGCTGGCTCGATCTGATCCGCGCATTAGCTTGCCATTGCCGTGAGCATTACGGCCTGCGAGAGGTGAGCCGTTGATATTGGGAATTATGGGACAAACCCGACATCTCTTATTGGCGAAGCAACATCGAGAAATACTACCGATTGTACGATTATACTGTGGCCGATCTGCTCT
>JACIWY010000541.1 GCA_014360745.1 Chloroflexota bacterium | reverse complement strand
CAGCCGGATAAGTAGCCCTTTCGGCATGTATGGTGTAGGGTGGCCGCCCTTTCAACAAAGAGATATTCTTATTTTGTATTGGGTGAGGATAGTATGCGTCAAAGCGTATCCATTCGTTCTCTTTTACGTCCTCATGTGTAGAGAACGCCGGGCAGATGCCCGGTTGGCGCGGGGTATAGCGATGAAGTGGGTTCACGACACGCCGCTTGACCTACACAAAGAGGAATTCAAATACCTCATGTCGGAGCGCCTGCGTGCAGGCAGCTCGAACCTGCTCGGTGTGAGCCGGGATTCTCTGCAAGCCCTTGTCACACATCTTGGCCGAATGTTCCTCCTCTGGCACCCAAAGCCGGCGCCGATCCCATGTGAAAGCCAAGGCCAGCCCCATTTGACATCCTCAGCGGCGACTTTAGAATATGACGCACAAATATCCGATGAATAGGGCCCAAAATCTAGAGGCTCAGGGGGCAGCTTGTTGGGGGTGTCTGTTTGGCCTTTGGCTTGGCCGCCTGAGCGTGAGCTTCCACTCTTTTTAAGCTTCGCAGTCGTTATCCTCAGGACTTGTCCCCCTTTCGAGCACGCCTTGTTCATCTATGTTCAGACGCAGATGCCAGGCAATCCCTGGGATGGAGCGTCAAGGAGGTGAGGAAGCCATGCCAGTCTCTAGAGCCAGGATCAAGTTGCCGGTCAAACGAGTGGTGGGCAAAACGCTCCGAGAGCGATTGACTGCGAACGTGTACGAGCGCATTCTCCCCGCGCGCTATCTGTTGCGAGACAAGGAGGGGCGGATCATCGAGACGCCGGAGCAAATGTTCCGTCGGGTTGCGGACCATGTCGCGCAGGTGGAAGCAGAATATGGACATGACCCTCGGAAGGTGGCCGATGCTTTCTATGAGGCTATGGTTTCTCTCGAATTTATGCCCAACTCGCCCACCCTGATGAATGCCGGCGGGCGTTTAGGGCAGTTGGCAGCTTGTTTTGTCCTCTCTCCCCAAGATAATCTGCACTCTATTTTTGACACCTTACGACGGGCGGCGCTGATCCTGCAGACCGGTGGGGGCGTGGGGTATACCTTTTCTAGGTTACGACCCAAGGGGGATATTGTGCAATCGACGGGGGGCAAGAGCAGCGGCCCGCTCTCTTTTATGCATGTGTATGACGAGATGTGCGCGGCGCTGAAGCAAGGGGGCAAACGTCGCGGGGCACAAATGGCCATCCTGCGCGTGGACCATCCCGACATCGGGCGTTTCATCGTCGCCAAAAGGCGCGAGGGCGTGTTGAGCAACTTTAACCTCTCGGTCGCCATTACCGATGCCTTTATAGAGGCGGTCCGTCGGGATGAGCGCTATACCCTTTACAACCCGCGCACCGGCGAACCTTTTCGTGTGGCGCAAGAGACGGCTCACTTTTACAATCTCGAATACGAACATGCCCCCTATACGCTGGTCGAGGAGAACTTTTGGCGCGATTACGCGCCGAGCATACAAGGGGTCGAACGATTTCGCGGCCGAACCGAGCTAGCCGTCGGAGAACCTATGGAACTCCCTGCCCGCTTTATATGGGAGGTGCTTGTTGATGGCGCCTGGCGAAACGGCGAGCCGGGGCTCTTTGCGATCGATGAGGCGAATCGCGATCATTCTTTCGATGTACAAGCCCACCCGGAGCATCGCATCGAAGCCACGAATCCCTGCGGCGAGCAACCTCTTGAGGAATATGAAGCCTGTGGGCTCGGGCATATCAACCTCTCTTTGCTGGTGGCCGATGATTCACCTCTTTGGGGCGAGCAGAAAGAGGATGGGCGACCTCTGTCTCAGAGGATGGGTGAATTCTTGCGAAAGGCCGTCGATTGGGAGCGACTGGGTTGCCTCGTCCGCTTGGGCACCCGCTTTCTCGACGACGCCGTCAGTATGAGCGCTTTTCCGTTGGCCGAGATCGAGGAGAAGCAAAAGGGGCTGCGCAACATCGGCTTGGGCATCATGGGCTGGGCTGAGATGTTGATCCAGCTTGGCATCGTTTACGGCAGCGAGGCATCTTTCGAGGCCGCGCGACAGATTATGGCCTTTATCAATCGCGAATCCAAGTTGGCCAGCCACGAGTTGGCCAAGGAGCGAGGCGTGTTCAAGGGCTGGGAGGATTCTAAATACGCCCAGCCCGCCAAGTATGCCGATTGGTTTCGCCGACACACAGGGTTGGAGCCCCGAGAATGGCCCGATGGTTTGCCCTTGCGCAACCATCATACTACCACCGTCGCGCCGACGGGCACGACGAGCATGATCGCCGATACCTCCAGCGGTTGCGAGCCTCTCTTTGACATTGCTTATTTCAAGAACGTCGGCGAGGATATTCAGGGCCAGGAGCCGCTTGTCGAATGGAACAGCTATTTTTTGCAGGTGTTAAAGGCCAATGATCTGGATGTCGAGCGAATCAAAGAGGAGG
>JACIWY010000540.1 GCA_014360745.1 Chloroflexota bacterium | reverse complement strand
GGCCCGGCGTACGGCTTCTCCCTTTGCGAGCCATAATTATCCTCCATGATGCCCGATGATGGTCACTTGGACGATCTTGCCGCCGCGTTGTTGTAACCGCTTGACGGCGGGATGATTCAACAATTGGTCACGTAGATTCTGGGGCGCCTCCTCTGGCCGATGGCCTGAGGGAACAGTGGACGAATCAGCAGCAGGTTGAACGCCATCCTCATCTCGGCTTGATGACGACCGGTCAAACAGATCGTCGGATCTTTCCTCTTCGGTGCCGGGCTGTGATTGAGCCGCGCGGCATCTCTCGGGATCGAGAATGAAATGGACCGCGCATGGCAACTCGAGCACTTCGGCGGCCACATCCTCCACCAAGCGCAGCCGGCGCTCATCGGAAAGCATGTCGCGGTGAAAAGAGGCCTCGCAGGCCAACGTAATGCGATTTTGGTGAACGGCGATGGGATAGGTGGAGTTGAGCAGGGCGCGCACCTGCAAGTTACGCGCCTTGACCTTGGTCAGGATCAAGTTCCAACGGCTCTGTACCCAATCCAAGGTCAGCTCGCGTTGCTCAGCTGGCGAAGATTCTGCTTGCTCAGCAACGGCGGGCGCGCCGGCTACAGATTCCCGAGTCACCAGCATCTGCGGGGCTTTTTCCGCGACCACCTCGGCGGGCTCAGCGAGTGTCACGTCGCCCCCAACGGGCTGCCTCGTCTGCGCAGTGGGCTCGCGCTTTTCGTCGGCGGCAGCCTCAGGCAGAACCTCCTCCGTCGTCCTAGCCGGGCAAGCGCCCGAAGGTTCGGCCACAACCCGCGTCGGCACAGGCGCCTGGGCAAATGTCGAGCGCGAAGGCGCCAAATCGGGTTCCGGCAGGGCGCCTTCGTGCAACAACGTTTCGATAAAAGCCAACTCCAGGGGTAATTGAGGGCGTGGCGCGGCGCGCAACCCCTGCGAGGCCTCGTTAAACAGTCGGATGGCGCGGGTCAACAACGCCGGCGGGCAAGGGTGCGTTGCGGCCAGCTCTTGCAAAGAGGCCAGGGCATCCTCGCTCAGGTAATATAGATTGTCATAGCTACCCACGCGAATCAATAGCAAGGCGCGCAGATGATCCAGGATTTCGCTCAAGAACTGGCGCGGCTCGGCGCCGTTGTCGATGGCCTCGTTGATCAAGCGCAATCCCGCTCGGACATCGCCCGTGACGAGGCTTTTCACCCATTGTAACACGAGAACCGATGGAACCGAACCCAACACCCCTTGGACCAACTCGGTGGTGATCTCGGTCGAGCCATAGGCGGCGAGTTGATCTAAAAGGCTCTCGGCGTCGCGGAAGCTTCCTCCTCCGCGGCGGGCGATCATCTCCAGCGCGTCGGGCGAAATGGCGATCCCTTCTCGCTCGCAAATAAGGCGCAACTTGCCCAACACGGCGGACACCGAGCCACGGTGAAAGTCAAAACGCTGGCAACGCGACAAGATGGTATCGGGCAAGCGATGCGGCTCTGTCGTGCAGAGGATAAAGATAACGTGCGGCGGAGGCTCCTCCAGCGTTTTGAGCAAGGCGTTGAAGGCCTCGTTGGTGAGCATGTGCACTTCGTCGATGACGTACACTTTGTAGCGGCTTTCGTGCGGCGAGAAATTGACGCCGTCACGCAACGCGCGGATCTCGTCGATGCCACGGTTCGAGGCGGCGTCGATCTCGATGAGATCTAGCGAACGCCCCTCGGTGATGCTGCGGCAGATGGGGCAACGGTTACAGGGGGGATCGTCGGTGCCACCCACGCAATTGACGGCCTTGGCCAGGATGCGCGCCGTCGAGGTTTTGCCCGTGCCGCGCAGGCCGGTGAACAGATAGGCATGGCCCACCCGCCCGGCCTTGAGTTGGTTCTTGAGCGTGCGGGTGATGTGCTCCTGGCCGAGGATATCGTCAAAGGTCTGTGCGCGCCATTTGTTGTAAAGCGCTTGGGTGACCATTCTGCTGCCGTTTCGGATCAGGAAATCATTGACTCAAATACAAGAGTTAGTGTAGCATCGATGGCCTCGATTGACAAGCTTGCGCGAGAACGAAGGTCTAGCCGGCGCTTATTGGGGGAGGCCTAAAGACATGCCAAGTGTCGGCAGTCGAAACTGCACCAACCTTCGCCACGGATTCTGATCCGCGTGTCGCCCTGCGGCGGCCGATTTTTCTGGCTCGCTTTCTATAGCCTGCACAGATAGGCTTTAATGGAGAATCTTGCTCAAAAAGTCGCGGGTGCGTTGCTCTTTGGGCGAGGAGAAGAGCTCGTCGGGGGTGGTGTCCTCGATGATCACCCCTTGATCCATGAATAACACGCGATCGGCGGCGTTGCGGGCAAAGCCCATCTCGTGCGAGACGACCACCATGGTCATTCCTTCATTGGCCAGGGCGAGCATGACGTCGAGCACCTCTTTGATCATTTCTGGATCCAGCGCGGAGGTGGGC
>JACIWY010000054.1 GCA_014360745.1 Chloroflexota bacterium | reverse complement strand
TGTCCATCGGATGCAGAGGGGGAGCTCTGCGCTCCGGCGGGTAGGTTGGGGCGCGGGCGTCCTCGCCTGCCAACCCGAAGCGCAGAGCCCCGTTAAGGTTTACCTTTCAGCCGCGCACTACCACGTTCATCAGCCGCCCGGGCACATAGACCATTTTGACGATCTCTTTGCCCTCGATGTAGCGCCGCACGTTCTCCTCGGCTAACACCGCTTCGCGGGCAGCCTCTTCGCTGATGTCGGCGGGCACCGTAACCCGCCCGCGGACCTTGCCGTTCACTTGGGCGATGAGGACGATCTTTTCCTCGGCGGCGATCTCCTCGTCCCATGTGGGCCAGGCCTGCGTGTGCACGCTGTACGGCCCGCCGATCCGCTCCCACAGCTCCTCCGCGAGGTGAGGCATAAAGGGGGCCATCATCAAGATCAGGCTGCGGATGGCCTCTCGCCAGGCGAAGGTGTCGTACACGGCGGTGTCTTTGGCTTTAATCAGCGCGTTGTTGAATTCCATCAACGCGGCGAGCGCGGTGTTGAATTTGAACGCCTCGATGTCGTTGGTCACTTTGCGGATCGTCTGGTGGGTTAGGCGCCGCAAGCCGGCGAGCTCCTGCTCGCTCGGCACCTCCTCGGGCGTGGGGCGCTCCTCCAACACCACCGACCAGACGCGGTTGATAAAGCGATAGACTCCCTCGATGCCGGTGGAGCTCCAACTTCCGCCCAGCTCCCAGGGGCCGATGAACATCAAAAAGGCGCGCACGGTATCGGCCCCCAGAGTCTCCACATAATCGTCGGGGTTGACCACGTTACCCCGCGATTTGCTCATCTTTTCATTGTCTTCGCCCAAGATAATGCCCTGGTTAAAGAGGGTCGGCATCGGCTCGTCGAAATCGACCAAGCCCATATCGCGCATCACCTTGGTGAAAAAGCGGGTGTAGAGCAGGTGCATCGTGGCATGTTCGATGCCACCGGTATACAGGTCCACCGGCAGCCAATAGGCGCCCTTGACCGGATCGAACGGCTGATCGCCCTTATAGTAGGGGCTGATGTAGGCATATTGATACCACGACGAGCACATGAAGGTGTCCATCGTGTCCGTCTCGCGGGTGGCCGGCCCGCCGCATTTCGGGCAGGTGGTGTTCAAAAAGCCCTCGTGGTATTTAAGCGGAGATTCACCAGTGGGCATGAACTCGGCATCGTCGGGCAACAGCACCGGCAGCTGTTCATAGGGCACCGGCACAATGCCGCATCCGTCGCAATAGACCATCGGGATCGGCGCGCCCCAGTAGCGTTGTCGGCTGATCAACCAGTCGCGCAGGCGATAGCTCACCTGAAAACCGCCGATGCCGCGTTCCTCCAGCCACTTGGTCACCTCCGCCTTGGCCCGATCGCCCGGCGTGCCCGAGAACTCGCCGGAGTGGATCATCGTCCCATATTCGGTATGGAACAACACGTCCCGATAAAAAGGCAGGTTGTAAAGCATCTCCATCGTGGTCCGATACTGCTGCACTGGCGGATAGAGCTCCTTGCAGCGGGCCAGTATCTCGCGGTCGGCCTCGATCGAATCGAGCTCACGCACGCCATCGTCAAAGATGAATGCCCAGCGGGCGCCGACGATCTCGTTCCAATTGTTGGGCAAGAGGTAATCGCGCATCAGGGCGATATAGCGCTCGATCTGCCGTTCGCCTTGCAACGTGACACACAGCCCCTCGCCCAGGTCGCCCACCGGCTTGGCCTCGAATGAGATGCCCTCGGCCCGCAGCGCATCGGCGAATCCCTCGCGCACCGAGCCCGGGAACACCAGGCTCTTGGCCAAGCCATCCATCCGCTCGATCACGGGGATAACCGGCAGGCCGAACTTGAGCGCGAATTCGAAATCGCGCTCATCGTGCGCCGGCACGGCCATGATGGCGCCGGTGCCATAGGTCATCATCACATAATCGGCGATCCAGATCGGGATGCGCGCGCCGTTAACCGGGTTCACGGCGTAGGCACCGATGAATACGCCCGTCTTTTCCTTTTCCGTGGACAGGCGCTCGATCTCGCTCTGCCGCGACGCCTGGTAACGGTAGGCCTCTACGGCCTCACGCTGTTCGTCGCTGGTCAGCTCCTCCACCAAGGGATGCTCGGGAGCCAACACCATGAATGTGGCGCCCCACAGGGTATCGGGGCGCGTGGTAAAGACCTCGATCTCGTCGCCTCGCTCCGCACGAAAGACGACCCGCGCCCCCTCGCTGCGGCCGATCCAATTGCGCTGCATCGTCTTGACCCGCTCGGGCCAATTGATCCTATTCAGGCCCTCTAACAATTCGTCGGCGTACTTGGTGATGCGAAAGAACCACTGGGACAGCTCCTTCTTGATCACCGGCGTGCCACAGCGTTCGCAGTGCCGGTCCTCGCCCCACACCTGTTCGCGGGCCAGCGTGGTGTTGCAATGGGGGCAAAAATCCACGGCGGCCTTTTGCTTATAGGCCAGGCCCATCTCATAGAACTTTAAAAAGAACCATTGTGTCCATTTGTAAAAGCCGGGCAAGCAGGTAATCGCCTCGCGATCCCAGGCCCACATGGCGCCCATGTTGCGCAATTGCCCGCGCATGCGCGCGATATTGCTCAACGTCCATTCCTTGGGATGGATGCCGCGTTGGATGGCGGCGTTCTCCGCCGGCAGCCCAAAGGCGTCAAAGCCGATGGGAAAAAAGACGTTGTAGCCCTTCATGCGCATGTAGCGCGCCCTGGCGTCCGACGGGGCCATGGCGTACCAATGGCCGATGTGCAGGTCTCCTGAGGGATAGGGGAGCATGGTCAGGGCGTAGTGTTTAGGGCGGTTGGGATCCTCCACCGTCTTGTACAGCCCCGTCTCCACCCATCTCCGCTGCCACTTGTCTTCGATCTCTTGCGGTCGATAAGTCTCCAACGATTCGCTCATTCTCTTCGCCTCCTGGGTGCCTGGTGAACCTTGGCCGCACCGTTTTGGGCGGGCTGGGGCTCGCCGCCGAACGAGCGTAGTCGTTCCCCACGAACGGATAGCCCCACACCCCATGAAAAAGGCCTCATCCCGGTTGGATGAGGCCCTGGCGGCAACTTATTCGTTTTGAAAGCGCGCTCAGCCTCTCCAACTCCCAAAAAGCTCCCCGCCTAGGGGGAGCCGAGCTAGAGAGAGAAGCGACATCTTGGGCATCCCGGACATCATGATCATGATACCCCGCACGTAACTGCGTTGTGCACAGAATATCACGCGCGGGGGGATTTGTCAATAGCCGCGGGTTGGTTTTTCTCCAAACCGCCGCGGCTGCATTTTTGACCTTACACTTCTTTGGGGTTATACTATAATAATGAGTGAGCGCTCACTCACTATCCCCAAGGAGGGCCCCATGCTCACCGAAAGCGACCGCCTCTCTCGCCGAGCGCAACGCCGCCGCCAGGCCATCCTGGAGGCAGCCGCGCGCGTTTTCAGCCGCAAAGGGTTCGACCGTGCCACAACCCGCGAGATCGCCCAAGAGGCGGATATCGCCGAGGGCACCATTTACAAATACTTTGGCAGCAAGCGAGACCTGTTGCTCAACATTGTAGAGCAAGTGGCCCCTAACCTCTTTCAGGAGACGTTGCCCCTGGAGGGTCTGGAGGCCAATCGCGAGACGTTCGTCGAGAATTTCGAACACATGCTCACCTACGTCAGCGAGAACCGCGAGCTTTTGGCCATCCTGGCCGGCGAGATGTGGCGCGATCGCGAGATCTTTGAAGAATGGGTTGTCGTCGGCGGGCAAGACCTGGTGGAGCGTGTCACGAACAAGATCAAAGCTCTGGCCAAGACGGGAGCGCTGCGCGACGACGTGGACCTATCGCTGGCGGCCCGCCTGATCCTCTCCGCCAGCCTGGGGTTGGTGTTGGCCATCTTGCTGGGCACCTTGGAGCTGCCCACCCAAAGCGAGCGCCGCCGTCTGGCAGAGGGTATGGTCGATCTGCTGTTATACGGTCTGTGGCGCCGCGATGGATCCATGCCGCGAGGGGGTGCCGAGGGTTGAGATGCTATTGCGCATCTGGGCCGTGTTGAGCAAAGAGTTTGTGCAGATCGTCCGCGACAAGCGGACGCTCATGGTGTTACTGGCAGTGCCCCTTATCCAGCTCTTGCTCTTTGGCTTTGCCGTACACATGACGGTAGAGCACATCCCTACCGTGGTGGCCGACGCCTCGCTAGACGCCGCCAGCCGCGCGTTTGTGGAAGCCATGGTCGCCTCAGGCTTTTTCGATGTGGTAGCCTACGTGCCCGACGAGCGGGCGGTCATCGAGGCCATCGACCGCAACGAGGCCCAGGTGGGCGTGGTATTGCCGCCGCGCTTTGCCGCGCAAGAGCAGCGCGGCGAGGCCGAAGCTCTGATCCTCATCGATGGTGCGGACATGTTCACCGCCCGCTCCGCCTATGACGCCGCCACCGCCGTCGCCCAGGCGCACAGCGCCAAAGTGCTCATCCGCCAACTGCAACGCAGCGGCCTTGGCCAGATCGCCGGCTTGAACTTGGTGCCCTTGGAGGCACGGGTGCGCATTCTATACAATCCCAACCTCGCCGACTTGGTGTTCTTGTTGCCCAGCATGTTGGCCATGATCATCCAGACCCATACCATGGCCATGATCGCCACGGCCATCGTCCGCGAGCGCGAGACGGGAACGATCGAGCAACTGCTGGTGACGCCGATCCGACCGCTGGAGCTGATGATCGGCAAGATCGCGCCCAACGCCCTTATCGGTTTGATCAACATGCTGTCCATCCTGGCCCTGGGCGTGTACGGCTTTGGCGTGCCCTTCCGGGGAGATTTCGGCCTGTTCATACGCCTATCGTTGCTGTATGTAGGCGCCGGGCTTTCGCTGGGCCTGCTGATCTCGACCATCTCGCAGAACCAGAACCAGACCATCCAGCTGGTCATGGTCTTTGCCTTGTTGGGGGTGGTGCTCAGCGGGTTCATGTTCCCGCGCGAGGGGATGCCGCCGGCGTTGCAGGTGCTGAGCTATCTCTTCCCATTGACCCATTTCATCCCCGTGTCGCGGGGCATCGTGCTCAAGGGCGTGGGTGCGGAGCAATTGGGCGGGCAGATCACGGCCCTGATACTCTATGTGTTCTGTGTCGTATTGCTGGCTTCGCTGGCCTTTCGCCAGCGGCTGGATTGAGGCAGATAATGGGGTTCATACGTCGCACGTCCGCCCTGGTGCGTAAAGAGACGATCCAGATGTTGCGCGATCGGCGCACCTTGCTGTTGATCCTGATCATGCCGGTGTTAGAGCTGTTCCTCTTTGCCTATGCGGTCTCGTTGACGCTGGATCACCTGCCGACGGCGGTGGCCGATCTGAGCCAAGACGAGGCCAGCCGGCAGTTCCTCGATGCGCTCGTCGCCTCCAACTATTTCGATATCACCCTGTACGTGGCCGACGAGGCCGAAGCCTTGCGGGCCATCGATCGCGGGCAGGTCAAGGTGGGGGTGGTCATCCCGCCCAATTTTGCCGCCAAGACGGCGCGCGGCGAGGCTCAGGCGTTGGTCATCCTGGACGGTTCGGACGCCTTTGCGGTGAGCGCGGCCTATGCCGCGGCGACGATGGTGGCCCAGAACCATTCGACCGAGCTGGTGCGGCAAAAGGTGCGTCGGCTCGGCCTGCCGGTGGGCGAGAGGATGCCCATCGAGACCTCGACCAGGGTGCTCTACAACCCGAATATGGACGACATGATCTTTTTGGTGCCCGGCTTGGCTGCGCTGCTGCTGCAAGTGCTCACCGTGAACCAGACGGCGATGACGTTGGTTCGCGAGCGGGAACTGGGGATCAGCGAACAGATCCTGGCCACGCCCGTTCGGCCCTTGGAGATGATGATCGGCAAATTGGTGCCCAACGCCATGTTGGGTTTTCTAGAGATGGTCATCATCGTCGCCGTCGGTGTGTTCTGGTTCAAGGTGCCGTTTCGCGGCAGCGTCGCCCTTTTCATGGGGCTATCGGGGCTCTTTGTGGTCTCGGGATTGGGGCTAGGGCTGCTCGTCTCGGCAGTGGCTAGCACCCAGAAGGAGGCGCAACAGATCAGCGGCTTGTTGCTCTTGTTGACCATGATGTTGACCGGATTGACCTATCCCCGCCCGCCGATGCCCGCTGTGGTGCAGGCTATCGGCAGCCTGATCCCGGCCACCTATTCGATCCGCATCGCCAGGGGCATCATCACCAAAGGGGTGGGGTTGTCGTTCCTGTGGCAGGATGTGGCCGTGCTGGCCTTGTATTCGTCTCTGATCATGATCCTGGCCGCCAAGACATTTCGCAAGCGGCTCGATTGAGGGATGCGATGGATGGAGAACAGGTGATCATCGCTCGTGGGCTGCGCAAGCGGTTCAGGGCGCGACAGGGGGTGGTGAACGCCGTGGATGGTGTGGACCTGGCCGTGAGCGCTGGCGAGACGTTCGGCCTCATCGGGCCTGACGGCGCCGGCAAGACCACCCTGACGCGCACGATCATGGGGTTGCTAAAGCGCGATGGGGGCGAAAGCCGCGTCCTGGGCTTGGATTCGTTACGCGACACGTATGCTATCCGCGAGCGGGTGGGCTACATCGCCCAGCAATTCAGCCTGCCGCCGGATCTCACCGTGTTGGAGAACATGCGCTTCTTTGCCGATGTGCACGGGGTCACGGAGAAGGAAAAGGCGCGGCGCATCCCCGATCTGTTGGCCTTTGCCGGTTTGGAGGAATTCACTGATCGGCTGGCTGCGCGCCTTTCGGGGGGCATGAAGAAAAAGTTGGCCCTGGCTTGTAGCCTGGTGCACGAACCCCAGGTGGTGTTGCTGGACGAGCCCACCCTGGGCGTCGATCCGGTGAGCCGGCGCGAGTTTTGGACGCTGCTGGGCAATCTGCGCGCAGAAAAAGGGACGACGATCTGGGTCTGCACCCCTTATATGGACGAGGCCGAGCGCTGCAACCAGGTGGCCTTGATGCACGAAGGCCGCCTGGTGGCTGTGGATACCCCGGCAGCGATCAAGCGCCGGGTGCCGGGCCGCCTGCTCGAATTTGCCCCCTCCCCCTTCCGTCCGGCGGCGGCGCTGGTGCAGGGGCTGGAGGGCGTGCTGGAGGTGCAGACCTATGGGCGGATGTTGCACCTCTTTGTGGACGACGTGGAGCGTCGCCGCCAAGAGATCGTCGCCCACCTGGCCCGACACGGCATCAGCTGTGCAGGGATGCGCGAGATGGCGCCGCGCATGGAAGAAGCCTTTATCTCGTTGATGCGTCACCAGGAGAATGCCCGATGATGCCCGGTGGAGCCAAGGGAAAAGCGTCCGAGCCTCCCATTGTGGTGGAAAAGCTGACCAAACGTTTTGGCGATTTCGTCGCCGTGGACGAAGTGAGCTTTACCGTGCAGCGTGGCGAGGTGTACGGCTGGCTGGGACCCAACGGCGCCGGCAAAACGACCACGATCCGCATCCTCTTGGGCCTGCTCAAGCCGACATCGGGGCATTGCCGTGTGTTGGGCTACGACCCGGCGCGCGAACCCAAGGCCATGCAAGCCCGCGTGGGCTATATGTCACAGCTTTTTACTTTGTACAAGGATTTGACGGCGCTGGAGAACATCCGCTTCTACGGGCGGGCCTATGGGCTGTCGGGCCGCGCCTTGAAGGAGCGTCAGGAGGAGATCCTGGCCATGGCCGGGCTGAGCGAGCGCCGTCACGAGTTGACCGCCAATCTGTCGGGGGGATGGAAACAACGTTTGGCGCTGGGCTGCGCCATCGTTCACCATCCCGAGGTGCTCTTTTTGGACGAGCCGACCGCCGGCGTAGACCCCATCAGCCGACGGGAGTTTTGGGAGTTGATCTACGCCATGGCGGAGCGTGGGGTGACCATTTTGGTGACCACCCACTATATGGATGAAGCGGAGCTGTGCCAACGGGTAGGGTTCATCCATCGAGGACGCCTCATCGCGCTGGACACGCCCGACCGGCTCAAGGAGATCGCCATGCACGGCCAGGTATTAGAGATCGACACCCCGGCCCCTCAGGCCGCGCTGCGCGCCTTGCTGCGGGCGAAGGAGAGGGGGCGCTTCCCGTTGAGCGAGGTGGCCCTCTATGGCGCCCAGGTGCACGTCGTTGTCCCAGAGGCCGATGCTTGGCGAAGCGCGTTGAGCGCGTTCTTGGAAAAAGAGGGGATCGGTGTGCATTCGATCTCGTGGATTGCGCCGACGTTGGAAGATGTGTTCATCTCGGCCGTGAGCGAGCCCAAAGAACAATAATATAGGGGTTTTTGAGTGCATAAAAGATGGAAGCATATTTGGAGCGAGACCTATGGTTAGAGATAGACGACTCGGGCGGACTCTGATCACCGCAAGCGTGGGCTTGCTGATCTTATCGATGGTGCTTCTGGCCTATCGGGCGGATGCATGGGTGGGCAAAAGAGCCCTCGATGCGCTTCTACCAGCCCAGGGAGAGGCAGAGGGCAGCTTGAGTTCCACGGGCGTCATTCAAGCCAGAACTATCGATCTGGCCAGCGAGGTGGGCGGGCGTGTTCTCGCCGTCGAGGTGGCAGAGGGCGAAATGGTGGCGGAAGGCCAGGTGCTGGTCCGTTTCGATGCCGCCCTGCTCGACGCCCAGATCGCCGCGGCGCAGGCCGGCGTGGCCGTAGCCGAGGCGGCGCTGGCACAAGCGGAAGCAGGCGCTCGCCCGGGGCAGTTGGCCGCCGCTCGTGCCGCGGTCGCACAGGCTGAAACGGCGCTCCTCGTCGCCCGGCAAGGGGTGTCAGACACACTGGCGTTGCTGCAAGAGCCGCAAGCGATCGATCTGGAGATCGCCGGCGTGCGCGGCGAGTTAGAGGCCACGCGCCACAGGTTAGAGGCAGCGACCGCCCTGGAAGTCGATCAACGCATCGCCAAGGATCACGCCGAAGCCATGATCGATAAATACGGCCCCGAAGGTAAGGACATCCAGGTGCCGGTGGGCCAGGGGCCAGACGGTCGGCCGATCTATCGCGAAGTGCATATCAGCGTGCCCGTCGATGCCCACTTGGCGCATATTCCCTGGTGGAAGACCTGGGTATCGATCAATGCTACCCAAGCCCAGATAGAGGGCCTCGAGGCCAAGCTATCGCACCTGTACGAGCGCCGACAAAAGCCGCAGGATCTCCAAGTCGAATACGATAAAGCCGTGGCCGCCCAAGACCAGGCCGCGGCCCAATTACAGGCGGCGCGGGCCCAGCTTCAACGCCTGGAACGCGGCGCCACCGAGGAGCAACTCGCCGCTTTGCGCGCTCGGCGAGATCAGGCCCAGGAGGCCGTCCGGACGTTGCAGGCCCAGAAAGAGCGATTGACCCTCATCGCGCCCCTTGCTGGCACGGTGTTAGATCTTCTGGCTTACCCGGGCGAGGTAGTGGCTCCTGGCGCTCCGTTGCTGAAGTTGGCCAACCTGAGTGAGCTGACACTCACCCTTTACGTGCCCCAAGGCGATATCGGGCGGGTGAATATAGGCCAGCCGGTGGAGATTCGTGTGGATAGCTTCCCGGGGCGTATCTTTATGGGCCGGGTGACGCATATCACCGAGGAGGCCCAGTTCACGCCGCGTAATGTCACCACCCAGGAAGAGCGGGCTACGTTGGTCTTTGCCGTGACCGTCCTGGTGCCCAATGAGGAGGGAGTGCTCAAGCCGGGCATGCCGGCCGATGCCACCTTCATCGAGGAGTAGTCACCACATCCTATGGGATGTCGCGGAGAAGGAAAATGTCATCGGGACACAAATGGCGTAGATTTTCTTTATGCAAAGAAGTTAATCTCTCAAGCTGTATTTATCTGCATCATCCAAGTCCTATTTATCGCCATTTTTGAGGTAATAATTATGAAGAGCTGGAGCAAAATAGCAGCTGTTCTCGGCTTGTTAACCCTGTTGCTAGTCTTGGCGAGCGGCGGCGCCGCGCAGGTCCAAGCAGAAGCGGGCCTGACGGCTTCTGGGAGGTTGCGGGCGCGCAAGGTGCGCATAGCCGGCGAGGTAGGCGGGCGCATCTTGGCCGTACATGCCCGGGAAGGAGATAAAGTGCAACGCGGGGACCTGCTGGTCGAGCTGGATGCTCAACCGTTATTGTCGGAGCTGGCCCGTGCCGAAGCCGCAGTAGAGGCGGCGCGGGCCGACCTGGCCGCAGTGCAAGCCGGCCCCATGACCGAGGAGATCGCCGCCGCACGGGCCCAGGTAGCCGTGGCGCGGGCCGAGCGAGACGGCGCCCTGTCCGCCTGGCGCAATGCTCAGGCCGCGCTTGAGAACCCCCAAGACCTGGGACGGCAGCTCATCGAGGCGCGCACGCGGGTAGCCCTGGCCGAACAGGCCGTCGAGGGGGCCAAAGCCGACCTGACCGCTCAGCGCATCCTGCGCGATCGCGAAAAGCAGGGCGGCTCCGATTGGAAAGTGCGAGCTGCAGAGGCGAATTTGGCAGCGGCCCAGGCGGATTTGGAAACGGCTCGCGCCGTGCTGGCCCACCTAGAGGCCCTTCGTCGGCGCCCGTTGGGGCTCATCGCCGTGGCCAACGCCGCTGAAGGCCGCTATCGTCTCGCCGAGGCGCAAGTGGCCCTGGCCGAGGCACAATTGGCCGATCTGTTGGCTCGCCCCACCTCCCAAGAGATCGCCGTGGCAACGGCGGCAGTGCGGCAGGCGGAAGCCCAGGCGAACGTATTGCGGGCCAGGTTAAGCGCGTTCAGCCTCCACAGCCCGTTGGACGGCGTCGTCTTGGAGCAAATGTTGTGGCCCGGCGAGGTCGCCGCACCGACGGTGCCCATCCTCACCGTGGCCGACCTGAGCGAATTGACCCTGGACGCTTATGTGCCGGAAAATCGAATTGGTCAGGTGGCGTTGGGGCAAGAGGTTCGTATCCTGGTGGATAGCTTCCCACAGCGCCCGTTTCGCGGGTGGGTGATACGCATCGGCGATCGCCCCGAGTTCACCCCACGCAACGTGGCCACGCGCGAGGAACGCCTCAACACGTTTTACGTCGTCCAGATCCGCGTGCCTAACGCCGAGGGGCTGTTGAAATCGGGCATGCCGGCGGATGTCTATTTTAAATGACCTTCCACCGGCCGCGACCCTATTGCCACTGCGGTGAAGGCAATCCCCTGCGATGCAGCTCGGCATCCAGTTGGCCGAGATGATATTGCGTATGGCGTAACACGTAAACGAGATGGTCTGCCATTGTCGGGAAATACCCTGTCGGCGTATCCGGCCCCGCCAGATCCCGATCCTCAAGCTCGTCCAGCTTGCTGGCGATCTTGGCCCGCACCTCATCCAAAAAGGCCAGCGTATCCACTCTGCTGGGTAGAGCCGTCGGCTCGCACTCTTCCCAATCGAAGCCAAAGCGGCCCCAATCATAGCGGGCCGGTGCCACACTCAGATGAAAATCGGCGGCTTGGATGGCGTGAAAAGCCAGACGTGCGGGCACCATAAAGTGGGTGCATCCCTTATACCACTCCTCGTCGGGGCAGTTCTCGATGGCCTCTTGCATCATCTTCCACTGGCGCTCGAACTGCCGGATGACGGCCTCGGTAATGGATCTATGGTCAGACACGACTCCCCCTTTTTGTCTACGTTTGCTCTTGTCCCTCGACGTCGCACCGGGTACAATGCTCCGCGCCATTTATACCCACATTTTATGGAGGCCCGATGAAGCTGGTCAGCACTCGGCCTTTTCCACCCGGTATCGTCGAATGTTTATACGCTCAGGCGCCCGAGCTGCATATCGTCGTCGCCGACAGCAGTGACTTGAAGAACTTGCTCGCCGAGCTGGCCGATGCCGATATCGTCGCCGGCAGCTTCGGCGGCGGCAGCGGCTCTATCTTCCAACAAGTCGTCCGTGCGGCTAAAAAGGCGCGCTGGATCCATACCACCAGCGCGGGCGTCGACGAGATCCTCTGCCCGGAGGTGTACGAGCGCGATTTTATCTTGACCTGCGGCAAGGGGGAAAGCGTCGCCCCTTTGCTTGCCGAACATGCCATGGCCCTTCTTCTTGCCCTCACGCGTGGCTTGGTGCGGGCTGCGCGCTTGGATCACTGGGATCGTACGGCCTTCTCGGCCCACCCTCAGGCGCTCACGCCCACCGAGATCGGCGGCCTCACCATGGGCATAGTTGGGTTGGGCGGCGTTGGCCAAGCACTCGCCGCCCGCGCCGCCGCTTTTGGTATGCGCGTCATCGGTGTCAAGAATCGTCCTGGCCAGCCGCCCGAACACGTCGAGGCCGTATGGGGCCCTGAGAGGCTCCCTCGCCTGCTCGCCGAGGCGGACGTCGTGGTCTTGATCCTGCCCCACACCCCCGAGACGGCAGGCTCTTTTGGCGAGGCCCAATTGCGGGCCATGAAACCTACGGCCTGGCTCATCAACGTCGGGCGCGGCCAGGTCGTGGATGGCCACGCCCTGGAACGGGCCCTTGTTGAGGGTTGGATTGCCGGCGCCGGCCTGGATGTCATGCCCGATGAACCCTGGCCCGCCGAGAGCCCGCTATGGCGCATGGACAATGTGCTCATTACCCCGCATATCGCCGGTAATTCGCCCCAGCGAGCAGGGCGCGATATGCGCATCTTTTGCGACAATTTAGGGCGCTTTGTCCGCGGCGAGCCGCTGCAGAGTGTGGTGGATTTACATCAAGGATACTAGGGTTCTAGTCGTATAGGCAAACCATCGCGAATGGAAGGAGGCACACGATGAAGACCGTCGCCATCTTGGGCAGCCGTAATCCACAGGGCAAGACCGCCAACGCGGCGCGCGCGTTCCTAGAAGGTGTACAAAGCGCCGGCGGCGAGACCGCCGAGGTCTATTTGACCCACCGCCAGATCGAACGTTGCCGCCAGTGTGAGGAGAACGGCTGGGGGCTTTGCCGTCGAGAGGGGCGTTGTATCATCGAGGATGATTTCGCCGCCATCGTCGAGCAGATCCGCGCCGCCGACGCTGTGGCCTTTGTGACCCCTGTTTATTATGGCGACCTTTCGGAGAGCATGCGTGCCTTTACCGATCGCCTGCGTCGCATCGGCACCGGGCCGGGCGGCAAAGAGGGGCTCGCCGGCAAGCCCACGGTGGGCATTTGTGTCGCCGGCGGGGGAGGGGGCGGCGCGCCCAATTGCTGCGTCAGCCTGGAAAGGGTGCTGCGTATCATCGGTTTTGACGTCGTGGATCTGATCCCCGTCCGCCGCCAGAACCAAAAGATGAAAGCCGATATCCTGCGCCGCACCGGCGAGTGGTTCGCCGGGCTGCCTTCGTCGGACGTCGAATCCTAGACGCACGGCGCCTGGTGAAAGCAAGAAAATTTTCTTGAAAATCTGGTGATTACCCATAAGTCAGGCACTCTCTTGGGAAGGGGAATCGGGCGGCAAAGGACAGGGTTGCGACGGTGATAAAGACGGCCGCGATACCCGCGAGCAAGAGATAGGGGCCATTTG
>JACIWY010000539.1 GCA_014360745.1 Chloroflexota bacterium | reverse complement strand
GAACGCTCAACCGACGGATTCGAAGTCCGGCACTCTATCCATTGAGCTATGGGCGCTTTAAAGTTTATTCTAGGGCCGCCGGGTGAAACTGTCAAACCGAATGCATGACATACTGTAGGACAGCGAAACGCTCACTCACCCATGGCTCTCCGCCAGGGTCGACGTTGTCGAGCAGAGAAAATCGTTCTTCTATAAGGTCAGGCAAGTGCCCGGAACAAGAACATGCCCCGGACACTTGCCCGGCGTTTAGACGAGCTTGAGCCTAAGCGCCCAATCTTCTGTCGTCGGCGGCGCTGGCAGCGCAATGCGCCCCACATTGTCCGCTTCCAAAACCCCCGCGTCTAACCAGGCGCCGGTGCGCGGATCGAACCAGGTTGCCGCATAGCGGCGATTCAGCAAGGCCGAACGTACCGTGCCCCTGGGGCAATCTGCCTCAAAGTAGAGCAGATACAGGTCTTTTTCCGGCGTACGCGCGCAATAGGCCCATCCCCGATTCCCCTCCGGGCCACCGGTCTTGTTGGGGTAGACCCAGTCGGCGTCGGGGATCAGCTCTTGGTAACGCCGCCCCTCGCAAAAGACAAAGGTACGCAGATGGGCCATCTGCGCGCCCGACTCGAACCTCAGAGCCTCCCAGGTTTTATAGGGCGCGGCCTCCTCTACATCGCCGCCCCATAAGCCGACCGCGCCGTAGATGTGTCCGGCGAATCCACCGGAGAGAAAACTGCCATACATGCCTGAGCGAGCGTATAACGACGCTTCGGGCGAATCGGGCGCGACGGCCGTATCGGGCGGGAAGCCAGGGTAATAAGGTTCGCCGTTAAGTGCCGGTTTGGGTGGATTGACATAATGATAGATTTCTTCCAGCAGCCAGTGACTGTTGTGGTCGCGCCGATTGCCGATCTGGTGCAACGTCAACCAGTGCCCGGCAAAGTTGTTATAGGTCGATCCTGCGGCGTTGGCCGAGCGCAATTGCTCGAAGGCGGGGATGCCCTTTTCCACCACGGCGTTGGCCGGCTCGTCGAATTCACGCGAAGGGAGGCTGTGACGATCCGAGTCAAAATGGATCGGGCTGAGGATGACGTTGTGGGCTTGGTAGCGGGCCCATACATAGGCGATATAGCGCGCGTACGAATCGGGCCAGTCGTAGAAGCGCTTCCAGGCCTGGGTGACATCGCGTCGGGCTACCTCAAGAAAGGGGATGAAGCCTTGTGCATTGAGGTAATCCATCTTTTTGTCCAACACAGCAAAGTAGGCCGGATTGAGGCGATCAACGTCGGGGTAAACGTCCTGGTAGCCGGGCACCTTGCCCGGGAAGAAAAAGGGGCGCCCTCCTTCGTTGTGCATGTTCTTGGCGCTGTTAGTGCCTTCCTGGCGCCAGGCGCTGCGCAACGCGGTGCCATCGTCGAGAAGGATGGTCGGTGGATAGCCATCGTTGGCCCAAGCGGGGTGGCCGACCAACAAGGCGATGCAATTGTACCCTTGCGCTTTGCGATAGCGAACCATATCTTTGAAGCCCGCCCCCGGCCCGAGGGGGCGCTCGACCTCGTCTTCGTACCAGGGGAAACGAAAGGTCGGCGCCGCCCACCATGTATCTCCCAGGAGGAAGCAAGGGGTGCCATCGGCATATTCGAGCGCATGACCGTTGCTCGTAGGGCGCAAGAACCCACGCCGACAGGGGTTCACGGTTTTTTCAGCTTCGCTCCATTCAAGGGCCAGAAACTCGCCATGATGGTCGTTAAGCCCTTTATCGCACTGATTCGACCCGCTGACCCAATGCCAGCGCCCGGAGGTCGGGGCTACCAGCCGCACACGGAACAAAGGGCCACCATCCCAGAAACCATAAACCCGCCGAGAGAAGCCGGGACCTTCCAGATCGACCCAGACCTCGACCTCGGTGTATGGGTTGCGATAGCGCCCCTCGGCTTGAAAGGTCAACTCGACTTTTTGCCAAACATGAACGCGTTCTATCTGTTTCATAGACTGCTCCTTACTATTGTTTTTTATGTATAATCTAGGCTTTGATGGGAGAATCGAGTTGCAAGCGTAGTGTTTTGCATTCGAATGGCCGGAAGAAAAGGGGTACTCGGCCTCCTTCACAAGGCAATGGTGTTCCCCCTTCTTCCAACATATCCGTCTCGTTCACCGCAATGACGGGCAGAGAAAGGCGCAACGTGCACGAGGTGGCCGTGCGCTTGGCCTCGTAGAGGCGCAACACCACATCGCCGGAGCCATCCTCAGCCGGTTTGCATGTCTCTAGGATGATGTTGGGGGCATCCACAGCCAGAAGAGAGGCCTCACCCCCCGCACCAGATACGACGAGGGGAGGGATATTCAACTCATAGGCCTCGTGGATCATCCTGCTTTGCAAAAAGGAATCGTTCCAGCAGGTAAATGCGTAGGAGAACTCTTGTCGGCCTAGGTCGGCGGTCATGTCGGGGGCCAGGGGGGC
>JACIWY010000538.1 GCA_014360745.1 Chloroflexota bacterium | reverse complement strand
CCTGTGTGGCATTGACCCACTCATTGGGCTCTTCATCGGGGGTGATCACGCCGGGCCTGGGGTTCATGTATAACAATTCGATGGTAAACTTTTACCCCTTCCCAGGGCACCCGAACTCGATCGCGCCGCGTAAATCTCGTACCACGGGGATGACGCCCACGATCATCTATCGTGACGACAAGCCGGTGTTGGTGATTGGTGCGCCGGGCGCCACGCGGATCATCACCTCGAACCTGCAGGTGATCCTCAATGTCCTTGACTTTGGCATGTCCATCGGCGAAGCGGTATGGGCGCCCCGCTTTGATTGCCAGGGCGATCTGATCAAGTGTCAGGCGCGCATCCCAGAATATGTTTGCCAACAGGTGCGGCGGAAACATCCCATTATACGCATACCGCAGAGTCATGGCGGGCTGGCCCTCGTCCATGCTATTGCCCTGGATCCGATGACCGGGCGCGTGACTGGTGCTGCCGATACCGGCGCTGGCGGCATGGCTTTGGGGGTGTAACGCGGATCATGAGAAGCGATTGGGTCATTTCCACAAACCGCGCGCGCTGTCGCGACTGTTATCGTTGTGTGCGCGGCTGCCCCGTCAAGGCGGTGCGCGTACGAGAAGGGCAAGCGCAGATCGTCCCCGAGCTGTGTATCGCTTGTGCCCATTGCGTCCGCGTGTGTCCTCAGGGCGCTAAGGTCATCCGCGACGATCGCGAAGCGGTGCGCCAGGCCATCGCCAATGGCTTAAAGGTCGTCGCCACAGTAGCCCCTTCGGCGCCGGCCTTTTTTGCCATCGACACCTTTGACCAATTGGCCGATGCGCTGCAGGCGCTCGGCTTTATCGCCGTCGAAGAGACCGCTTTTGGGGCCGAGATGGTCGGGAAGGCGCACCGCGAGTTAGTGGACGCCGAGCCAGAGCGTTGGCCCATTATTACCTCTTCTTGCCCTGTGGTGGTAAACTTGATCGAACGCTACTACCCGGACCTCATCCCCCATTTGGCGCCGATCGTCTCGCCGATGATCGCCCATGGGCGTTGGTTGCAACAGCACTATGGCTCCAACACCTATGTGGTCTTTATCGGCCCATGCATTGCCAAAAAGGCCGAGATCCTGCGCGAGCCGGTGTTGGGCGCCGTCCAGGCCGCGATCACCTACGCCGAACTCCAGGAATGGCTCGATGCCGAGGGCATCCGCATCGTCCCTACCCAAAGGGCCGTCGAGGTCGTTCCACGGGTCAACGCGCGCATCTTTCCCGTGGAAGGGGGCCTGGTGGGAACCGCCAATATGGACACCGACATCCTCACCAGCCACATTGTTACCACATCGGGCCTGGAGGCCTGCGAGGATGTATTGCGTGGTGTCCGCTCCGGTTCACTGGCGGCCTGCATGGTCGAGCTGATGGCCTGCGAGGGAGGCTGTATCAATGGGCCGGTGATGGAGGATCAGGTGAGCGCCTTTCTGGCGCGCCAGCGGGTGATCCAATTCGCCGCTCGGCGACAGCCGAGGCCGCTCCCAACTCGGGAACAATGGCCCGACTTGTCCTGCCATTATGCCGACCGCAGCGTGGTCACACCCGAATTCGGCGAGGCGCAGATCCTGGAGGTGTTGCATGCGGTGGACAAGTTCTCGCCGGAGGATGAGTTGAATTGTGGTGCCTGCGGGTATTCTAGTTGCCGCGAAAAAGCCATCGCCACACTGCGCGGCATGGCCGAGCCGACCATGTGCATTCCCTATATGCGTCGGCGTGCCGAATCGTTGCGCCAAGTGGTGATGGACGTCACCCCTGATGCGGTACTCATCGTCGATACCCGTTTGTACATCCAAGAGATGTCCCCCTCGGCGGAAAAGATGTTCGGCACGCGCCTATCGCAGGTGGTGGGCAGGCCGCTGCAATCAATCTTGCCCGCCACCGATGGTTTTGCTCGCGTGCGCAATACGGGGCAGCCCTTGTTGAACGAGACGGTGACCATCCGTCCGGAGCTGGTCGTGGAACAGACCATCGTCCCCGTGAAAGGGCAGAGCCTGTTGGTGGGCATCCTGCGCGATGTCACCGACGAGCAGAGGCATCGCCGCGAGCTCGAACACATCCGCCGGGAAACGCTGGCGCGCACGGAACAGGTGGTGAACAATCAAATGCGCGTGGCCCAGGAGATTGCCCAATTGCTTGGCGAGACGACGGCTGAGGCCAAGGTGGCGCTATCGCGGCTGGCTAGGTTGCTCCAAGAGGACAGGGGCGAATGAAACAAACGGTGGAAGTGGCCTGGCGGTGTCTGAATAAGCATGGCGAAGGGCTGTGCGGAGACACAGTCAAGGTCATGACCATGCCCTCCTCGACGGTGGTGGTGCTTTCCGATGGCCTGGGTAGCGGAGTCAAGGCCAATATCCTCTCCACGCTAACGGCGCAGATTGCCGGCACCATGTTCGAACAGGATGCAAGCGTTGAGGAGGTATTGGAAACGTTGATTGAGACTTTGCCCGAATGCC
>JACIWY010000537.1 GCA_014360745.1 Chloroflexota bacterium | reverse complement strand
AGGAGGCGCGCACGCCGGGGCGCACATCGTCGTTGACGATGTGGCGCGGGGTATCCACCACCAACACCGTATCCACCCCAGGGGCTAGATCAGAGGTGTAAATGTCATAAATACGGTGCGCGCCGGCCACAAAAAACACCTTGTCCACATCCCCTGGCGGGTCAAAGACGCGGCCCTGCGGCTCCGAAAGGAGGATTTCGACCCCGTTCAAGTCATCGGGCTCGAATATATCGACGACCCCCAAATCCAACACTTGTAACTTGTACGTCTTGGCGGAGCCATAGAGCCCCTTATTGGTCACGGTGACAAAGGCGGGCGCATCGGCGCCGGTGGTGTTGACGACCTCTATGACCGAGCTTGAATCTTGAGGGGCGCGGTCATCGTTGCCATATGTCGCACCTCCTAACAGCACGCTCAGCACCGTATCCACGCCTGGGGCGAGCGCGGACGTTTCCACCCGATAGCGATGACCATGCTTGGCAGTAAACACCATGCGATCGACGTCTCCCGTCGGGCAGAAGCTGTGCAGCTCGGCCGCACCCACCGCTATAGGGCGCCCCACAATGTCATCCGGTTCAAAGGCATCCGCGCAGGCGGCCTCGGGCGTCGCCGTAGGCATCACCGCCGCTGTCGCGCTGGGCGCCGGCGTCGGGCTGGGCACCCTCTCTTGCAACACCAACCAATACACACTGCCCGCGCCGAACCTCCCTTTGTTGCTGATGGTAACGCTGCCCTGGCCATCTGCCATGGCCGCCAAAGTGACAGCCGAGGCCATCTGCCCTGGGGCAATATCATCGTTCGTATAGAGGACATCGCCGACACGAACCGACAACACCGTGTCCACTTCGGCCGCCAAGGCATAGGTGGCTATATAGTACACACGCCCGGCTCTGACGGTAAAGACGGCCCGATCGACATCGCCCTGCGGCGCAAAGGTGTGCTGCTGGGGCTCACCCGGCGAAAGGAGGGCGGGCGTCACATCGTCGGGTTCGTAAGGGTCCGCGCCGGCCCCGGCCTCCGGCGCCGCGCTTATATCCAACACCTGCAGCGTGTACCAACTGTCGGGGCCAAACGCGCCCTTGTTGGTCACCTCGATCAGGACCCCCTGGTCAAAAATCGTATCGATGGAGAGCTCAACGGCCGCCGCTTGCGCCTCGCCGGGGCAGGGGCACTCGGGCGAGACGCTCGCGGGCTGACAATTGTCGTTGCTCAACACTGTCTCGCCCACTTGTACGGTCAACACCGGGTCCACCGCCGCCGCTTCGGGCACAGCGCGAATGCAGTAGCGGTGCCCCGCAAGCCCCAAAAAGGTGGCCCGGTCTCGATCCTGCATGGGATTCATGTTGCGCCGCTGCACCTCGCCGACGGCGATCGGCTTGTGCTCAAAATCATCTATTTCATATACGTCATAAAAAAGGCACGTCTGCGTCACTTCCGGCAAGGGGGAAAGGATCGGCGTCTCGCTCGGCGATGGCCCAGGAACTACCACGGTGGGGCTCGGTGCAAGCTCTGTGGCTCGCGGGGCCGTGGGTGAACGCGCTGGCGCTAACGTGCGCAACGCGAGAGGAGGAGGCGTGGCAAGCGCCTCCTCCGAATTCTGCATCGATTGCACCAACACCCGCTCAAAGATCTGCGCGCGATCCAGGCTGCCCGCGTAATTGAGCACATCCTCTTGCGTCAACGCCAGGCCGACCACGGTGATCTCGGCGCCCGTTTGAAAAAGCTCCTTGAGCTCGATACGCTGCGGGTCATACTCTAGGATCGCGCCTAGAACGGTGGGCCAATCGCGGCGCCGCTCTGTAAACTGCGGGTACACGGTCTGCAAAGCGCTTACAGCCGCCTCTGCCTGGGTCACCTGGTCGCGCAGCTCCAACAATTCGGGCAACGGGGTTCGGGCAGTCTCCAACTTCTGGCGGATCCGCTCCGCCTCCGCTTGGAGCTCGCGAACCCGCGCCTGGCCGAGCCGCCCCCCTACAAAGAGCGCCGCGGCCAAAAGCAGCGCCCCCACGCCGACGATCCACATGATGCGCACAGAAGAGGGCAACACCCGGGGGCGATACCGCTCAGGCAGAATGTTGAGATCGACAGGTTGTGGCGATCCAGAGGCCAACGGCCCTCTAGGCATGATTTTCTATCCGGCGTTCGGGAAGGGACACGACGAGACAGAGCTCCTGATCAAAAAGAAACAAAAAAGCGCTACAATGGGCCCGGTGACACCGTTGCCACATTGTAGCACAGATACAACTTGTCATTCAACCGTGCTATGGAGGGGCGCTATGGAACCGGAAGGGTCATTCGCATGCATCGCCGCCCACGTACCAAGAAAGCACCTGCAACGTACCATCGGGCATCTCTTGCAGGCGCACCGTGGTCGTCGTACCGTTAACCGTCGAGCACACGTCGAAAATGCCGTATACCGCTTCGCCCTCACCGCCGCCATCGCCTCCACCTTGGCCCGGCGGCGCCGGCACCAGCAAGCCTTC
>JACIWY010000536.1 GCA_014360745.1 Chloroflexota bacterium | reverse complement strand
ATAGTGCCCTACCGCGATACTGATCAGCGGATGGAGTTGATTGCGGAGCAGGAGCTCAGGAACTCATTCCCAATGGCATACGCCTATTTGCGGGAAAACAGAGAGTTCCTGGAAAGCCGTGAGAAAGGACGCATGAGCGGTGCGGGTTGGTATGGCTACGTCTATCCGAAGAATCTGGATGTGATGAAAACGCCAAAGATTCTCGTGCCTGACATAGCTGACCGTGCCTCGTTCGCCTTGGACCAGGCTGGCGAGTACGCCTTTACCAGCGGCTATGGGATTACACTGGGCACAGGCAAAAGCGAATCGGTCAAATACGTCCTGGGGCTTCTGGATAGTGGCTTGCTGGACTTTTTCCTGAAGAAGGTAAGCACCACTATGCGCGGAGGCTTCTTTAGGTACTTTACACAATACATCGAACAGCTCCCCATCCGCACCATCGACTTTTCCGATCCCGCCGATGTCGCGCGCCACGAGCGCATGGTCTCCCTGGTGGAGCGCATGTTGGCGTTGCACCAAGAGCTGGCCGCCGCCAGGACGCCCACCCAAAAGACCATGCTCCAGCGTCAGATCGAGGCCACCGATAGACAGATCGACCGCCTGGTGTACGAGCTGTACGAGCTGACGGAGGAGGAGATCGCGGTGGTGGAGAGGAGCACGGCATAATAAATGGGGTTGAGGTGCGGTGGCGGCAGGGCGGGCGTCGATTCGAGACACGGACTCGTTCGGCAGGCTTGGGGATATCTATTGCCGCGAACAGATGGGCACGACCAGGGTTTTTTAGCAGACTTTTGGAGGAGGGAAGCATGAAGCTCAGCCTTGATACCTACAGCATTTGTCAGACGATGGGCCTGGATCATCTGCTCCAGGTGCTCACGTCCAATGGGTTTGCGGCGGTCGAGTTCCGCTGTGAGGCGGGGCAGGCCCATGGGGTGGAGCTGGAGGCGGGGCCGGCCCGCCGCCGCGAGCTACGCCATCGCATCGAACAGGCCGGCTTGCGGGTGAGCGTCCTTTCCACCGGCCAACGCTTCGAGAGCCCCGATCCCCAAGTGCGCGCTTTGGCGATAGAGCGCAGCAAACGCTTTGTGGAGCTGGCCGATGACATGGGCGCGACGGGCATCCGCGTGTTCGGCAACGACTTTCCACCCGACGTGCCGCGCGAAGAGGTGGTGCGCTATGTCGGCGAATCACTGCGCCAAATCGGCGAGTTTGCCGAGGGCAGCGAGGTGAACGTGTTGCTGGAGATGCACGGCCAATTCTACTATTGGGAGTACGCCCTCGGGGCGGTGCAGATCGCCGACCATCCCCATGTGGCGCTTAACTATAACAGCGATCCCCGTGACCTTGTGGATGGCTCGGTGCGCTTTGTCATGAGCAAGGTGGGCGATCGGCTAAGACATGTGCATCTGCACGACCTGGCCGAGGACTTTCCCTACGTCGAGCTGTTCCGCGAACTCAAGGCGCGAGGCTATGACCGCTACCTATCGCTGGAGCTGAGCTACTCGGGGGGCGATCCGGACAACATCATCCGCCTCTCGGCCGCCTTGTATCGCGCGCTCATGGCCCAAGTGGGCTAGAATTGACAATCGGCCCACTTTGCGCTATCGTCGCCGGGTGCCTTTCGGCACAGGATACCAATCTGATCAGTGAGGAGATGCTTGTCGAGATGTCCCCCGAATCCAAGAATACCTATGAAGATACTCTGGCCCATGTCAACACCTATTCGCGTCCCTCTCAATTGCGCATCACCGACATGCGCATCACTACGGTGGAGCCCCGTAGGCCGATGCTCAAATTGCTCACCAACCAGGGCATCGAGGGCTATGGCGAGGTGCGCGACGGCGCCAGCAAGACGTATGCGCTGATGCTCAAAAGCCGCATCTTGGGCGAGAACCCCTGCAACGTGGACAAGATCTTTCGCCGTATCAAACAATTCGGCCATCACGCTCGCCAGGGCGGTGGCGTTTGCGCCATCGAGCTGGCCCTGTGGGACCTGGCCGGCAAGGCGTATGGCGTGCCGGTTTATCAGATGCTCGGCGGCAAGTTCCGCGACAAGATCCGCATTTATTGTGACACCGATGTGCACGGGCGCCATACCGGCAAGGCCATGGGCGAGGCGCTCAAGAAGCGCATGGAGATGGGCTTTACCTTTTTAAAGATGGACGTCGGCATCGGCCTGTTGCGCGATGTCCCCGGCGCGCTCACCGCGCCCCTCGGTTTTCTAGAAGAGTTCTACAGCCAGCGCCGCTGGCCCAGCCCGGAAGACCTTTCCAGCGAAGAGCGCCGCGACATGATGCGCCGCTGGTACGATCTGAACAACATCGCCCATCCTTTTACCGGCATTCGCATCACCGAAAAGGGGCTGGACTATCTGGAGCAATATGTCGCCGACGTGCGTTCGGTCATCGGCTACGATGTGCCCCTGGCTACCGGCCATTTCGGCCACATCGGCCTTCAGGATTGTATCAAGATCGCTCAGCGTTTGG
>JACIWY010000535.1 GCA_014360745.1 Chloroflexota bacterium | reverse complement strand
CGCGCATCTCGACCGTAGAGGATGTCGCCATTGGCTTCTAAGAAAGATAACTCCGATCAAATCATCGGCGCTTTCGACCCGATTGGCGTCGATGCCTTTTCGCCCTCCGCGCTTGAAGAAAGAGCACTGGCGCGCTGGCAAAGGATCTCTGCGCTCGCCGAACGGCTCGAACGGGCAGCGGTGAAAGAGCTTTTAGACTATCTGGGCGATGATCATCCCTTCGTGCGCTGGGAGGCAGGGCGCGCGTTGTGGCATATCGCCCAGCGCGTCATGTCACGTTCCCGCCTTGGCCGCGCCTTGAGGCGGGGAGGGGATCGCGACATTTCTTTTACCCAAGTGCTCGATCTTTTGGCCCAGCAATTGGCCTCCCCAAAGGCGGAGCGGCGCGTCGCCGCGGCTGACGCTTTTGGCCTATGGAGCCACGATCGGGCGACCTATTTGCTCACTCAGGCGCTGACCGACGAACAGCCGATGGTTCGCGCCAGCGCGGCGACAAGCCTGGGGCGTATCGGAGATCGCATAGCTGTCCCGGCTTTGATACAATGCCTAGACGACCCTTCGCTATGGGTCCGTCGAGCTGCCGCAGAGGCACTCGGAGCCATCGCCGATCCCCAAGCTCTAGCCAAGCTAGGGCATATGGCCCTCGAGGAGGAAGATCTGGTCGCCATCGCAGCCATCTCTGCCTTAGGCCATTTGCCGTATCCCCGGAGCCGTCAGATCCTTGTAGAGTGCACTGAGCACGAGAACCCGACCCGACGTTGGTACGCCGCGCGCAGCCTCGGCCAAATGGGTGACGTCAGCTCTCTGCCGGCTCTGCGGCGTTTGCTGCCCCAGCAAGAAACCTTCTTTGAGCGCTCCATCGGCGAGGTAGCCCGCTCGGCGATAGAGACCATCGAGCGACGAGAACGCGGATTGTGGAATATGTTGCGCAAGAGTTTTTACACGCTCTATACCGGTTTGAGCCACATCATCTACCGATTTAGCATCCGTTCGGCCCGCCGCCGGAAAGAAGCTCAAGATGACAATGCGACTGCGCGCTCCTCATGACTTAAGGGACCAAGAAAGCGGGCAAGAGAACCCGAAGCAGATTGTCGACAAGCTGGCTCGGTTCATTGTGGATCGAGGCTGGGGCATCCCGCTCTCGATATGTTTGGAGATATTTCGGCCACTGAGCTTTGTCGGTAGTCAAATGATGTTGCTGGCAGAGCCCCTGTTCCACATCCCAGGTACAGACTCGCCTATTCGCCGCTATGCCTGCCTTCTTGAAGACCGTCGGAACGTCGCATTGCTCATCGAGCGTATCGATCATTACAATCAGGGATCGAAGGATCGGTCTTCACGGCAAGAAAATTGCCAGACGCTTGCGGAGGAATGATGCATTCCTTTGTACAGATGGTCGCTTCGAGTGTAGATATCGTAGCGCTTGGCGCCCTGTTTATATTTGCCTTGTTTTTCATCCTTTTTACCCTACGCGCCTTTGGCGGAGGACGGTTCCCACTCCGGCATATTCCACTCTACGAGCGCATTCGCCACCTGATCGCCCAGGCCATCGAAACCAATAGGCCCTTGCATATCGGCTTGGGCTCAGGAGGACTTGGCAGCGTGGATATGGCCGAATCGCTCATGGCCCTAACTGTATTTGCTTCCTGCGTGCGCCAAACCACCGTTGCCGAACATGCGCTGCGGGGAACCACCGCCGACGGGACGGTACTAGCTGCTGCGTTGGGCATCTTGCACCGCCAAGCTCGCGAGGCCGGACATAGTAGGCACTCCCAAAGCAAAGAAGTATTATTCTATGGGCCAGACCCCTTTGCATATGCTGGCGGCGTGCGGCAAACCTTGGCCACAGAGCCTCATCTGGCAAATATCTTGACGGGACACTTTGGTGGAGAGGGGTTGTGGATCTCTGAGGCCAATGTAACGCGGGTTTACCCGCAATTGGGAGGCACTGCCCCTCCTACGGCCGCTGCTCTGTTTGCCCTCAGCCTGGATGATTATATCATCGGCGAAGATTTGTTCGCCGCCGGTGCCTATCTTGGCCGCACATCTCACCTTGGCAGCCTGGCCACCCAAGACCTGATGCGCATTGTCACGATCCTGGCCGTTTTGGTGGGTGTGGTGCTCACCAGCCTCGGATATTGGGGGTGAGACAAAAGCCATGAAGCGAATTCTGCCTTTGCTCGTCGGCATCGGTTGCGGGGTCATTGGGTTGCTCGACTTCTTTCTCCCCAACCCAGAAATCGACGCTCTGGGTACCGTGTTAGTCGAAGGGGTAACCATCCTCGCTGCCTTTGCGCTTCTTCTGGGCTTGCTCAACCTTCTATCCGTACACGTTAAGCGCCTGGCCGGCCACGGTCCGCGGCGAGGATTGAGCCTATTGCTCATCCTGTCCCTGCTGACCAGCTTGGCCGTCGGTGTATTTTTACCCGCCTCGGCAACATTGCAATGGATGTTCACCTATTTCTATGTTCCCCTCCAATCGAGCATGACCGGACTTTTGGCATTCTTTTC
>JACIWY010000534.1 GCA_014360745.1 Chloroflexota bacterium | reverse complement strand
GCAGAAGTACTGTTTGGGGGTCGCGATACGAGAAATGCTCGGATGAACGAGCCGATCAAAGCACGACTGGTGACAGAAAACCGCCTGTTCGATCTCCGATTCAGGTGGCCCAAGCAGGCTCGTCACAAAGACCAATTGGCAGGGGTCGGGCCCCATATAAGATATGTCCTGACCGCAAAATGCACACATGCAGCCAATGTGCTCCTGTTTCGCCTTAATGCCAGCCATAGTTTCTTGCCAATCCATCTAGTGATTTCTTGCTGATGTGCTTAAACGCGCTGATAACTTTTCCCGTAGCCGGGTTTTCGATAAGAACGTTGAACTTACCGGGCGCAACCTCCAAAATATACACTGTAGCCCCGTCAGCTTGCGTTAGCATACGGCCTCCTGCCTTTACGGCGTTGTATTCGGCAAGCGTCCAACCCCGTTCCAAGAGCCGCTGATAGCCGTGGGCGGTTGCTCTGACAGCTCCCGCCGCTGATCTTAGGCCGCGCACGGTCCCGTAGGCGCGACCGGCGCCGCCCAAAGCGCCCCCTATGGCCCCAGCCTTGGCTCCCCCTATGGCGGCGTCCTTGGCATCAGAGGCCACGGCGGCACGCAGCAGCCCGCTCACACCGCCCCATATCGCGCCGCCAGCCGCCCCGGCTGCCGCACCCGGTACTACCCCGGGTCCGCCACTCACGACAAGTCCCGTGGCCCCACCCGCCAGCGCCCCTGTACCCGCCCCCGCGATCGCGCCCGATGCCGTGCCGGCGGCTGCTCGGCTCGCTGCGCGGCCGTAGGCGCCCAGGCTATCCCAGAAACCCGCCGCATTCTCGCTCCACGGCCAAACCCACTGCTCGCCAAATAGCCGAAAACCCTCACCTTGCTCCTCCCCACTTTCCGCTTCAGCCGTGACGACCGCCGCGCCCGAGTCCGCATCGCGACGGACAGCCGCCGATGGGCCTCCCTGAATGACCCTCTCGCTTGCCCGGCGCCAGGATGCGAGGGTGAAAAAAACACTTGGCGACTGCGCCGAGTCTCGCATGCCATGAGTTCCAAGGCTTTGCATGCCTCCCGCCAGTTTCACGTCCGTTCCAGCTAGCCTTGCCTCCTGGCTGTCGCCATGCCCCTGGCCAAACAAGAGTTCTTCGTCGCTGTACGCAAACGGGAAGAAGCCGGTGTCGCTGCCGGGATTATCGTAGAAAGCGTCGCCCATGTAGGCGATGTAATCCTCTTCACCGAAGCCGCCGTAGTCCCGGCCGTAATAGCGATAGTCATAAAAGCCGGGATACGTGACCGTTTGGTCATAGGAGTGGTTCCAGCTTGTGCTCCAACTGGTACTGGACGAAGTACCGCTGCCGTTGCCCTCCGATAGGGTGTGTGTCGACCAGCCGCTTTCGGAACCGTTCTCGATGCCGGCGACGCGATTGGTGGCCGAACTTGTCACGGTCCCATCCCCCTGGCCCTGCCAGGTCTTCGCCCACTGGTACTGATAAGTGTAGCCGTCATAGGTGGCGTTCTGACAGCTCCCGCCGCTGGCCCAGGTCTCCGGCCCACTCCACCAGTAATCCGCCCACTCGGAGTGGTAGAACGAGTCCGCCTGCCCGCTGGCCGAGGCCGAGCGGACGTTCGTGCCGCTACTGCTGGCCTGCCCAGAGGCGTTAAAGGTGATCGTGCGGTTGAGGCTTTCGGTGGAATGGCTCTCCTGGTGGATCGAGCACACGGCGTACCACGACTCGTCGTACGTGCCCCCGTAGCCAAATCGCCCCAGTGGACCAAAGCAAGATGCCCATCACCCTTGACCACTTGGCAAATGCAACAAAAGCATTGGGCAGAGTATCACCAGCGTGGCTCCTTTATCTTTCCGGCCCTGGCCTGGTGACCGCCGGCTCCGCTTCAGGTTCAAGGAGCGCGGAGGATAGGCGAGCCACTGCCCGCTTGGCGCTCCCAGTCTGCTGAAGGGTTTGGTTGTGAACTCGCAACGCATGGCGGACCTTCGCCTCGTGCCGCTCCTCAAGCAAGTGCTCCATTTTGTTTAGACTAAACTGATACATGCCCGTCACGAGATTGTAGGTGTAAATCACACCTATCAGCCAACTAAGGAGTAGGAATACGTTGGCGATGCCAAGGGCCAGACGCACCCACCGCCGCCAGCGGAACTCGGCAATTAACCAGAGGATAAGCAGAATGATAGGCAAAACCGCGAGCGCCGCAAAACAAGGAACGGTCGATTGCATTGTCTCAACCAGCCTCCGCGTGGCTACCAGTTCAAATAGCGAGCGCGCTACTACTGCATAGAGCGCTTGTGGTGTTACGGGCGCCAAGGCGTCACGTACCAAGGTACATCTCCGGGTGTGAAGGCGTGATTCCACCAGCCATTGTCAAGGTAGAACACGCTTCCATCCGGATGCGTGACTTCAATTGCGTTATGCCCCAGGAACCAGTCAGTAAAGGGAATCCCTACACCGATTTACCATTTCCGGTACTCCCAGGCGGCCACCCTGAGTTTGAGGTAAAGGGTCCTACCGACTTTGTCAATTACC
>JACIWY010000533.1 GCA_014360745.1 Chloroflexota bacterium | reverse complement strand
CTCGGCCTGATGAGGGGATCTTTGGCACCCGCTTCAGCACAAGCAACTATTATGACTTTGACTGCGTTCTTTTGAACCCCTTTGGTGGTCGTTTGCTCTCGCCAGACGGCCGCAAGTTCATGTTCATGGAAGATCAAAAGGTCGTTGACGCCACCAAGTGGTATCTGGAACTGGTCAAAGCGCATGCCACGCCCTATCGCGGCGACATGCTCGAGAACCAGGATATGTTTTACGCCGGTAAAATGGTGAGCAACAATACCGGTCTCTCGGGCCTCGTCGGTATTGATGCGGCGACCGATCATGGCAAACTCTGGGAGTGGGGTTGGACTCTGGTGCCTCTGGGACCTGAGGGCCGTGGCAGCCAACTTTTTATTAATCAGTGGTGTGTGGGCAGCACATCCGAACATCCGGCTGCGGCCTACGAGCTGATTTCTTTTCTCACCTCGGCAGAAGTTGGCATTTGGGCCACCGTACAGATGCATAAACAGCCTAACGGCAGCCGCACGGCGTGGTACAGCAAAGAAGTGGCCGAAGTCGAGCCCGCCTTCGCCGCCTGTGCACCTTGGTTCGAGCAGGAGAACCTGCAACGCTTCCCGATGCCTTGGAACCTGCGCTTCGCCGAGCTCCAAGACACCTGGCAGAATTTGACCGAAGCTCTGTTCTACAACGAAAAGACCTGGGACGAGGTTGCACCCGAAGTAACCAAGAAGTGCCAGGAAATCTTGGACATGCCCCGACCTTAGGTCGAGCGTCGTTGCCCAAAGTGGCCCCGGCTTGCCCGGGGCCTCATCATGTTTAAGCCTTTTGGCCAAGAACCCGGGAGTGTTGCGCTGCCGCGTTGACAAGCGCGACCGAAGCTACCATTCTACTCCTACCGCTTTGCTATCATCGAAAGGGGTGTGCAGATGAAAATCACAGCCATCAAAACCTACAAACTCCCCGCCGAGGAGATGGGGCGTGCCGGAGCCTTTGCCCGCCTGCTCAAAATCGAGACCGACGAGGGAATCAGCGGCTGGTCGGAGATGAATCGTGGAGGCGGCTACCAGGTCCGCCAGGCGCCCATCGTCTATGCCGCCGTGCAGACGCTTGCCACCTATCTAATCGGCCAAGACCCCTTTCGCATCGAATATCATTGGCAGAACATGTTTGAGCGCGCTCGATTTTCTGCCGGCGGCGAATATATGTGCGCCGTCAGCAGCCTGGAGATGGCTCTATGGGACATTATGGGCAAGGCCTTGGGCACGCCGATCTATAACCTCTTTGGGGGTGCTTGTCGCGATCGGCTGCGCGTCTATGGCCATTTGTGGGGCGCATCGATTGAGGAAAAGGTCGACAATGCTTTGCGAATGGTGAGCTGGGGGTACACGGCCATGAAATGGGACCCCTTCGGCCATGCGCCCAACCCGCTGGACAACCCCGTCATCGATTTGGGGCGCCTTAAACGAGCCGTCGCCGAGGTGGAAGCGGTGCGCAGGGCCGTCGGCCCGGATATTGATCTCTGCATTGAAGCCCACGGTGCTTTTAACGTCAATTCGGCCATTCGCATTGGCAAGGCGATGGAGGAGTTTGCCCCCTTCTTTTATGAAGAACCGATCCCGCCGCCCAACGTCGATGCCATGGTCAAAGTGGCCCATGCGGTGGATATCCCTATCGCTGCCGGGGAAAAGCTGTACACCATTCACGATTTTCGCGAATTATTGGAAAAGCAGGCCGTCGAGATTATCCAGCCCGACTTGGACCTGGCTGGCGGGCTGTTGGCCACGCGCAAGATCGCGGCCATGGCCGAGGCCTACCTGGTGCCGGTGCAGCCGCATAACCCACTGGGGCCGGTTAATACTGCCGCCAGTGCCCAGCTCTGCGCGGCTATTAATAACTTTGTCATCCTGGAGACGCTTACCCAGCTTCACCCCGAACGTCGGCGCCCCGATTGGTGGAATTGGATCCTGGAGGAGCCGCTTCAGCTCGTCGATGGTTATCTCCAGGTGCCCTCAGGCCCTGGCTTGGGCGTCGTTATCAATGAGGAACGTCTCGCGCCCTATCAAGATCAGTGCTAGAGTGTCTGGGAGCGAACAATTGGAAGGAGCCGTTATGCCCGGGATGACGCATCGCGAACGGATGTTGGCCGTCTTGCAGGGCTGCGAGCCGGATCGCCTGCCGTGGATGCCCCGTCTGGAGATGTGGTATAAAGCGCACCAGAAAGCGGGCACCCTGCCGGAAAAATACCGCGGCTGGGATATCCGTAGCATCTATCGCGATCAAGATATGGGTTTCCCAGGCAAGTGGGGCGTCGTGTTCCGCACCAAGATCGAAGGTGTTGAAATAGTAACCCGCGAAAAGGCAGGGGAAATCCGACGGGAGATTATCACACCGGTCGGCACCGTCTCCACCCTCTATAAAAGCTCATCCGAGCTGAGCGCCCAGGGTATCCATGGATTGGAAGTGGAGCATATGATCAAAGGGCCGGGCGATTATGCCGTGATGGAGTGGATCTATGAGCATACCATCACCATACCTACGTATGAGGAATATC
>JACIWY010000532.1 GCA_014360745.1 Chloroflexota bacterium | reverse complement strand
GCCATCCAGATGTGCGTGGATGAGATCAACGAGTCCGGCGGCATCAAATCCCTGGGCGGCGCCAAGATCAAACTGCTTGACGGCGACAGCCAAGGCCTGCCGGAGAAGGCCGCCTCGGAAGCAGAGCGTATGATCCGCGAGGGAGCGGTCGCCCTCCTGGGCACGTACAACAGCTCTACGGCCTATACGGCTACCCAGATTGCCGAAAAGGAAAAGGTGCCCTTTGTCATCACTGTGGCCGTAGCCGACGACATCCTCGAGCGGGGATTCAAGTACACGTTCCGGATCCAGCCCAGGGCAACGGTCATGGCGCAAAACTTCATCTCGTATCTCAAGCAGATTAAGACCGACGACATCGAGACCATAGGGCTCATTCACGAGGAGACCCTTTTTGGCACCAGCATCGCCAAATACATTGAACAGCATGCCGCCGAGGCGGGGGTAAAGGTAGTGGCGAACATCGCCTATTCGCCGAAGGCGGCGGACCTTACCGCGGAAGTAAACAAGCTGAAGGGCGCCAACCCTGATGTGGTGGTGGCCACGAGCTACTTCCAAGACGGCTGCCTTCTTGCCAAGACACTGTCGGAACGGGGCGTCAGGGGCAAGGCGCTCATAGGAGTGGCTAACGGTGCCTTCAGCGACCCCAAGTTTGCGGCTACCGTGGGCGAAAAGGTGGCCGAGGGGGTCATCGACATCAATTACCGGGCGAATCCGAAGAGCGAACTCACTCAGAAGGTGCTCGCCAGGTTCCAGGAGAAGTACGGCCAAAAACTCTCCAGTCACGCTGTTTACGCGTATATGGCCATGCGGGTAGTAGCCGACGCGCTGGAACGGTGCGGGAGCACCGATCCGGTCAAACTGAGGGAAGCGCTTGCGGCCAGTTCGATTACTGACCACATCCTTCCCCAGGGGCCCATTGAGTTCGACGAGCGCGGGGAGAACGTCAACGCTCAGGCGGTTATGATCCAGGTGCAGAAGGGTCTCCCAGTAGTTGTGCTGCCGGAGGAGTACGCCGAGGCCAAGCTCATCTTTCCACTGCGGTAGGAGGCGCGCGGGGAGGGGCGCTTCGCCCCTCCCTTGAAGAAGGGGTGTAGTCGAAATGCAAGTACTGCAGGCGATCATAGACGGGTTGCTCATCGGCGGGGTCTACAGCCTTGTAGCCATCGGGCTGACGCTGATCTTTGGTGTGATGAAAATCGTCAATTTTGCCCATGGAGCCCTCCTGATGCTGGGCATGTACATCGCCTACTGGGCGTTTACCCTTTGCGGGCTAAATCCCTATCTCAGTCTCCCCGTCACCTTCGGGCTGATGTTTGCTGTGGGCGCGCTGATCCAGCGGGTAATCCTTCAGCCGATAGAGGAAGGGCCCGACCATAACCAACTGCTTGTAACCCTTGGATTGATGTTGATCCTGGAGAACCTGGCCCTGCTCTTGTGGAGCCCGGACTTTCGCTCGGTCAGGATACCCTGGCTTCTGAGCCCCTGGAGCGCGTGCTCCTTGGTTTTTGACCGTCCCCGCCTCCTCGCCTTCGCCTTCGCCCTATGCCTGGCGGTCGCGCTGTTTGCCTTTCTAAATCGCACCCTGCTAGGGAAGGCAATCAGGGCTACGGCGCAGGATAAAGAGGGCGCGTGGCTGATCGGAGCGAACGTTCGCAAAGTAAAGTACATCACGTGCGGCCTCGGAGCGGCGTGTGCTGGTGTGGCGGGAGCGCTCATCGCGCCTTTCTTCTATACCTCCCCGATCGCAGGCGGCGCATTTCTCCTCCGCGCCTTCGTTATCGCCGTCCTAGGCGGATTGGGGAGCTTCCCAGGGGCATTCCTCGGCGGCCTAATCATTGGCGTAGGCGAGTCGCTTGGCGGACTGTTTCTCCCAGGAACGCTCAAGGAGCTCATTACCTACGGCATCTTTATCGGCATCCTCCTGTTCAAGCCTAACGGGCTCCTGGGCAGCGAGGCGGCAGGAGGGGGGCGATGACGGTGAAGAGGGTGGCTGCCTGCACATGGCTGGCTCTCGGTGGCGTAGTTGTACTATGCCTTCTGCCGCGTGTGCTCGATTCGTACGCGCTCAACCTGCTCGTGCTCGTTCTGTATAATGCTTACTTGGCCCAGGCGTGGAATATCATGGGGGGTTACGCCGGGCAGTTCTCCTTCGGGCACGCCGCCTTTTCCGGCCTGGGTGCCTACGTCGTGGCGTTGCTCTATGTAAAGTGCGGCATATCGCCGTGGATAGGGATGGCCGCGGGGGCGCTGCTGGCGACCGCCGCAGGCATGGGCATCGGCTACCTGTGCTTCCGGTACGGCCTCAGGGGACCCTACTTTGTGCTGGCCACGCTTGCGTTCGCCGAGGTTCTGAGGATCATCGCCTTTAACTGGAAGGCGGTCAACGGGCCAATGGGCATCCTGGTGCCGCTGCAGCCGGGTCTGCGCAACCTGCAGTTCGTGGGCAAGGAGCCTTACTATTACATGGTTCTCTTCATGCTTGTCTGCCTCACCCTTCTGGTTAGCCGGCTGGCGCGCAGCAAGCTGGGCTAT
>JACIWY010000531.1 GCA_014360745.1 Chloroflexota bacterium | reverse complement strand
CGTCGTGGCGATGTATGCCACGGCGTACAAAGTGAGAAAGAGGAGCACCTTTTCCACGTAGCGATAAGACCCGCGCGTAACCAGTAACCACACTCCAAGCGCGGCGATGGGCACGGCTATGTAGCGGCTCACGCCGAACAACTCGGCACTGGCAGCCACGCCGGCAAATTGGGCCATCGTCGTGCCCAGATTGGCCAGGATCAAGCCCAGCATCACCATAAACGTGACGCGCAGCCCGAACCGCTCGCGAATCAGATCGGTCAACCCCTTGCTCGTGACCGCGCCCATGCGCGCGGCCATCTCTTGCACCACGGCCTCGCCCACCGTCACCCATAACACGATCCACAAGAAACGATATCCGAACGTCGAGCCGGCCATCGAATAGGTGGCGATACCAGGCGCGTCATTGTCGGCGCTGGCCGTGATCAAGCCCGGCCCCAATACGCTTAGGAAAAGCAAAACCCCGCGCAGCCGCCGGCCCAATCGTTCTTTCCAGCTCATCCCGTTCCTCCTCACAAAAAGTAACAAAGAGGTGCAAAGAAAAACATTTTTTCTGCCCGGACAGACGAGGCCTGTGACTATCAAGGTCTTAGTAAAAGTGCGGCAGGCGCTTCTTCCAGGCGGTGGGGATCACGGCATCGATGGCATCGTCCACCGTCACGATGCCCTGCAACACCCCCTCTTGATCGACCACCGGCACCTCGAGCAAATCGTACTTGGCCACCACGCGGGCCACCTCGCGTTGCGGGGTGAGCGGATCAACGGTGATGGGATTGGTGACCATGATCTGCTCGACCGGTGTGGACGGATCCGCCATCACCAAGTCGCGCAAGGTGACGACGCCGCGCAGTTTTCCCTCCTCATCGACGATGTGCACATAATAGAGCGCCTCGTCCTCCTGGGCCCGCTCAGAACGGCGCAGATACTCGATGGCCTCCCCGGCCCGCAAGCCCAGCGGGCAGGTGGCGAATTCGGTGGTCATGATGCCACCGGCTGTGTCTTCCGGATAGGTCAACAACTTGGCGAGCTCGACCGAATCCTCGTCTTCGATGAGCTCCAAGTAATCCTCGCGCGTCGTCTCGGGGAGCGTCGCCAGCAGATCTGCGGCGTCGTCGGGATCCATCTCTTCCAAGACATCGGCGGCTCGCTCCGGTGGCAACCCGGCCAGCAAGGTCGCCTGAAGCTCAGGGGCCACCTCTGAGATGGTATCTGCCGCGACCTCATCGTCGAGCATATTGATCAGCGCCACGCCGGAGGAATGGTCGAGTTCGCTGACAATGTCGGCAATGTCGACCGGGTTGATTTGTTCGATCTTATCGCGGGTCACGCGCAAGCGAATCGGCGCGTCGGGTTGCACAGGCGCCACCTGCCACCAAGGGATGACTCGTTCGGCCAAGGGCTTGCCCAATAGTCCGGCGAACCGTCGCCCTGCCTCTTCGATCCCCAGACGTCGCAACAGGCTGGTCGGCCCCACGGCCACGCCCGTCAGATAGTAGGTATCCTTTTTTGAGTCATAGGCGAACTCGATATCGTTGACGCGCACGACCTGGCGCCCCTCGACATCGACGATCTGTCGATCGAGCATCTGTTCGCGCAGCCGCAACTCATTGCCCCTGGGCTCATAACTTTTGGGCTCCGCTTCTTTGAGGATGATGGCGGGCGTCAACGTCGATATCTGCGAGGCGGGCACGTATCCTTCGCTCTTGTCTTCGCGCACAATGGCTATGGCCCGCACGATCGGCGCGCCTTCGTCTCGTTCCAACACGAGGACATCGCGACAGCGTCCGATCCGTTGCCCCTGGTTGTTCCATACCGGTTGATCGAGAATGCGACTGAGATAGGCAACCATAGCGCACCTCCCTACTTGCACCGTTGTCGCCAACAAATCGGCGACGATACGGCGCCTCTTGCGATCCCGACATATAAAAAGGGCCGCAGCCACCGGCTGCGACCCTCCAAAAGACGATTGGGCGCCATGCGTGACATGGCCCACCCATTATTATGGAGGCATCCTCTTTGCCCGGGGCTGGATGCATCCCGACCTCGGCCAAGATATATGAGTCGAGGTTGGCGTCCGCGGACGCCCGGGCAAACTCTTGGCGCCGGCGGATGTTCCGCTCCGATTTGCCCAACACCTCGGCCAAGATGTGAACATCGAGGCTTGGGGCAAATCGCTAGATTGAGAAGACGAACTGTCCGACTCCATCGTAATCGTAAGAGTAAAAACTGCTCTGTGCCCGTGATTCATGTGTATTTCGTTCCCCGAATCCACCCAACGGGCGTGCATCGGATCGGGGGGTGAGAAAATCGCTGCTATTATACCCCTAATTTATCCAGGATCAAACTCTTCGCCCGGTTTGACATCTCCCCTTCATCGCCCCATAATTCCCAGCCGAGTCCGCCAGCGCACGCTCACCGAGAAACGTCACACTGCCAGGAGCCCGCGATGCGCCTTAGCCAAGTCGACCCACAGAATCCCCGCCAGGTGCGCGCCTTTGTCCATCTGCCCTACATCGTATATCGCGACAACCCC
>JACIWY010000530.1 GCA_014360745.1 Chloroflexota bacterium | reverse complement strand
ACCTGTACGTGGGCGATTATATGGTGCTCATCAGCGATGGTTATGAACATGCCGGGGTGGGCGGCCTCTATCGTCTCGGCTGGGGTTGGCAAAACATCGCCATCGCCGTTAAACGTTGGTGTCGCACGGGAAGCGATGCCGCCGGCTTGGCCAGGGCATTGGAGCGCACCGCCTTGCGGCTCTATGACAACAAGCCGGGTGACGATACCACCGTCGTGGCTATGAAGGTGAGGCCCACGGTGCGTGCGACCATTTGGACCGGCCCTCCTGCGGATAGAACTCTCGATGCCCAAGCCACCGAGAGGCTCATCAAAAGCGAGGGCTTAAAGGTCATTTGCGGGGGCACGACGGCCCAAATCGCGGCGCGGGTGTTGGGCAAGGAGCTCAAGGTGGAGTGGGTGCCACCCCGGCAACGCCCCCAAGGGCGTTCGGAGCGCAAAAGGGGTGCGCCCCCTACGGCCAAGCTCGAAGGGATCGATTTGGTCACCGAGGGAATCGTGACCCTGGGACAGACGCTGGAGTTGATCGAAGTAGCCGAGACGGTTCATGATCTGCCTCATGAGGAGGATGCGGCTCATCGTCTGGCCCGTATCCTGCTTCAGGCCGACGAGGTGGATTTGTTGGTCGGGACGGCCATCAACCCCGCTCAAGTGGCCGATGTGATCCGCGGCGAGACGATGCGCATGGTCTATGTGCGCCAGTTGATCCGCGAGTTGGAGCGGCGCAACAAGCGCGTGCGGTTGGAGCGAATCTGATCTGATGTGGGGGCTGCTCGCAAGAGGCCAAGCCCACCCTATCATCCTTGTTTTTTTATTCCCGCTGATTAGGAATGCGCGGCAATACCTCGTGGCGGAAAAAGACCTCGGCGTCCTCCGGCTTTATGCCCGAGAATTGGCTGTCTCCCACGCGCACCGACACCCCCATCGAGCATTTGTCCATGCAAAAAGTGCCCACGAGTTGCACTTTTTCCGCCAGGCCGTGTTCATCGATGAGCTGTTCCAAAGCCTCGGCGAGGTCATCCGAGCCGCGGAGGTGGCAAGAACTGCCGACACAGATCATGATGGTGAGCATAGGCCTCCCTAACCGTTGTGCATAGCCGGGCACATATCCGGCGCATTCTTGACATCGAACCTCAACCGGCGGTTCCCATTTCTTACCGCTCCGATTCCTTGGCCGGCTCCCTGCGCGACTCTCCATCGACCTCTTCGCGTCTTCGGCGGGCGATCCAGTGCGAAAGCGTGGCCAACTCGGCGGCTAGATCCTGATTCTTGACATAAACGTCACCGGGGACGTTCAAGGTAATCGGGCTAAAGTTCCAAATTACCTTGATGCCGCCAGCGATCATCTGATCGGCTACCGATTGCGCCTCTTCCGCCGGAACGGCGATGATGCCCATTTGGATGTGTAACCGCCGGGCCAGGTCGACGAGTTTCCAAATGGGCAAGACCTCCGTATCGCCGACCTTCTGGCCGATCTTGGCCGGATCTCTATCGAACAAGGCCACGATGCGCAGGCCATAACGGGCAAAGCCGGGATAGTTGGCCAAGGCACGGCCCAAGTTGCCCGCGCCAGCCAAGACAGCCTCCTTGTCGTTGACCAGGCCCAGGAACTCTTCCAGGCGCCTAGCCAATGAATGGGCGTTGTAGCCGATGCCCGGGCGCCCATATTCACGGACATAGCGTAAATCCTTGCGTACCTGTGCCGCCGGGACAGCACACGCCGCGCCCAGCTCGCCAGAGGAGATCACCTCTTGGCCTCGATCGAGGACCCGGCGCACGTGGCGATAGTAAAGCGGCAACCGACGCAGGCTGGGCAGCGGAATGCCCAAGGCCTTACCCATTTCCCCTTACCCCACTTTGTGCTTTTACGCACAAAGTATAGCCGATCCCGCCGTCGTCTGCAAACGACTTGTCTCCTCAATGAGGCGCGATCGAGTAAACCGTAACTCGAAGCCTTATAGGGTGTTATGACAATCGCTTTATAAAGGAGCGGCGCTTCGTTGGGGAGGTAGTCGATGGCAGAGCACCTATCGATTGAGGAGCAGATTTGCTGCGTCGAGGCCGCGCTGAACCATCTGAGCAGCCGGCCCAAATTCCGTGGTCAAGAGGAATTGCTCGCAGACATTCGGGCCCAGTTGGCCGTGCTACGGCGTCTTCAGCAAGGGGCCGAGGCCGCGTTTCAAGAGGAAGAGGAGACCGCTCACGTGCTGAGGCCCGGGTTTCAGGGGTCGTTCTAAAAGATTGTCGGCTCTTGGCGAAGCCCTTGGGAGCAAAACTCAACGTACGACGATCGAGCCGACGCCCCCATCGAGATCCAAGAGAATGGCCGCTGCCGAAGGGCGATATCCCTCGGTGACATAGTAGATGCCCTGCTGTTGAAAACGTGGCGATATGTCGATGGAACCGAGCCCCCCGCTGGCTCGGATGCGCGCTTGAGCCTCGTCCGGTATCTCTATAACCAACGAACCGATGCCGCCATTGATATCTGCTTTATAGTCACCCGCAGCCATTACCAAGTGCGCTTCCCCCACTCCCAAATC
>JACIWY010000053.1 GCA_014360745.1 Chloroflexota bacterium | reverse complement strand
TCTCCTTTGGTTTGGTGCAGCGCACCTTGACCCAGTTCGCCACGACGGGTTGGGATTTGCTAGAGACTCTCAGATAAATATCCTGCCGAAGGGATGTTACAGGGGTAAAGGCAAATGGCATTTGATCGCTATGCAAAGCTGTTCAGCCTGCAAGACAAGATGGTGATGGTGGCCGGAGGTACCGGTGCCATCGGCTCGGCCATGGCCCGAGCCGCCGCGGGGTTCGGCGCCAAGATCGCCATCGCCGGTTTCGACGAGCACCGGCGAGCCAAGATAGTGGCAGAACTACGGGAGGAAGGTGTCACAGCGACAGGCGTTTTCATCAACGTGCTCGATATAGCGACGGTCAAAGAGGGCCTGGCCGAGGCGGAAAGGGCACTCGGCCCCATCGACGTGCTTATCAACACCGTCGGCACGCACATCGAACAACCCGCTGAGGAGGTGACCTTGGAGGCTTGGGACAAGGTGATGGATGTGAACCTGCGCGGAGCCTTTATCTTGTCACAGGCCGCGGCTCAGAGTATGATAGCACACCAAATTCGGGGGAGCATCATTCACGTCACCTCTGTGCGCAGCAATCTGGGTATCCGGCGCGGTTATGCCGCCTACGTGGCCAGCAAAGGGGGGCTGGCCATCCTGATCAAGCAATTGGCCACCGAATGGGCCAAGTACGGCATCCGCGTCAACGGCATCGCCCCCACCTTTACGCGCACGGCTCTGGTGGCCGATTATCTGGAGGATCCGAACTTTTATAATGCGCTGGTCTCGCGCATCCCGCTGGGTCGCGTCGCAGAGACGGATGATCTGGTCGGCTTGGCCGTGTTCCTGGCCTCCGAAGCTTCCTCCATGATCACCGGCCAGAACATCTTTGTGGACGGCGGTATCACCGCCACCCAGTGAGATCGTCGTCGGGCAAGAGGGCTGGAAATCGTTTTCAGAAAGCAAAAAGAAGGAGTCATTATGGCCGTCCTGGAAGAACCCATCCGCGAACCCTTGAAGCTTAGGAACCTGATCGATGGTATGTGGGTCGAGTCGGAGGGCGAGACCCTCGACGTGATCAACCCCGCCACACTGAAAAAGATCGCCGAGGTGCCCATCTCTACTGCGGAAGAATTTGACGAGGCAGTACAAGCCGCCAAAGCCGCCTTCCCGGATTGGCGTCGCACGCCGCCGCTGGCCCGCGCTCGTTGCCTTTTCCGCCTTAAGGAATTGATGGAGCAAAACTTTGAGCAGCTGAGCCGCATCCAAACGATGGAGCACGGCAAGACCATCGACGAATCGCGCGGCGAGACGCGTCGTGGCATCGAGATGGTCGAAGTAGCGACGGGCATCCCTTCGCTGATGATGGGCAACAACCTGGAGGATGTCGCCTCCGGCATCGACGAATATCTGATCCGCCAACCACTCGGGGTCTTTGGCATCATCGGTCCCTTTAACTTTCCCTTCATGGTGCCGCTGTGGTTCATCCCCTTTGCCCTGGCCACCGGCAACTGTGTCGTGGTCAAGCCTTCCAGCGAAGACCCTATCAGCCAGGTCAAGATCGCCGAGCTGGCCATAGAGGCCGGTATCCCCGATGGCGTCTATAATGTCGTCCACGGCGGGCGCACCGTCGTCTCGGCCATGTTGGATCATCCCGACATCGAGGGCATCTGTTTCGTGGGCTCGACGCCAGTGGCCAAAAATGTGATCTATCCGCGCTGCGGCCAAACCGGCAAGCGGGTCATCGCCCAAGGAGGAGCCAAGAACTTTGCCCTGGTGATGCCCGACGCCGACCTGGGGCGCAGCATCGCCGCCTGCATGACCTCCTTCTACGGCAACGCCGGCCAACGTTGCTTGGCCAACGCCAACTTGGTGGTAGTGGGCGAGGGCCTCAGCGATCGAGAGTTCGAAGCGTATTATCGAGAGGTCGTAGATACCTTTGTCGGGGCAGCGCAGAGCGTCACCGTCGGTTACGGCCTGGACGAATCCGTGCAGATGGGGCCGCTGCGCGATCAGGCCAAGAAGCGGAACGTGCTGAACTACATCGAAAAGGGCCTGGCCGAGGGCGCCACGTTGCGCCTGGATGGCCGCAAGTTCAAGGTCATCGGCGACTATCCTGAGGATTGCTTCATCGGCCCCACCGTCTTTGAGGACGTGACACCCGATATGACCATCGCCCAAGAGGAGATTTTTGGCCCGGTGGCGATGATGATGAAGGCGCGCAGCTTTGACGAGGCGCTGGAAATGATCCACGCCAACCCCTATGGCAACGCCGCCTCCATCTTTACCAACAGCGGCAAATGGGCGCGCGAATTCCAATACCAATGCCAGTGCGGCAACATCGGCATCAACATCGGCATCGCCGCCCCCATGGCCTTTTTCCCCTTTAGCGGGATGAAGGACTCGTTCTTTGGCGTGCTGCACGGCCAGGGGCAGGATTCGATCCGCTTCTTCACCGAGAGCAAAGTCGTCATCCAAAGGTGGTTCTAGCATGAGCGATCAACAACTGACGGCGGCGGCGATCATTCGCTTTTGCGAGAACCTGCAGGATGACTCGGCCCGTTTCTACGAGCAACTAGCGCAGCGCTTCCCCGAACATCGGAGGACGTTCCAGGGTTATGCGCAGCGCTGTGAGCGCAACAAGGTTCAGATTGTGCGCACCTACCAAGAGACGGTGACCGACGCGCTGGAGACCGGCTTTTCCTTTGAAGGGCTGGACCTACCGAGTTACCAGGTCAATTTGATCTTGGCCGAGGGCGCAGGCTTGCGCGAGGCCCTAGAGCAGGCCATCGCTCTGGAGGACAAGGCGATTGCCTTTTATCAGGACGTGGCCCAACGCGCGCAGTCGCTGTTGGCCACCATCCCACGCGCCTTTGAGCGGGTGGCCGAGCGGCGAGGCCAGCGCCGTGAGGAATTGGAGGCCCTGCGTCGATCGGGCGCTTAAAATGCGGTTACCTCTGTCCAGCCCATCTTCGAGGGCTGGGCCGGTCGCCGAAGGGCGACTGAGCAAGGGTTGCTGCGGTTTTAACCGCCGTTTACCGGGCATACTTTTTATCATCATCGTATGCCCAGGCCGGAGCCTGGGTATGCTTTTTAAGCGGGCAATGGCTGGGAATTGGGCAACGATCAGCAGAAGGAGCATGAGACATGGCCAAGAGGAAGGCACAAAACAGTTGGGTCTTGGGGGTCGTATTGGCGAGCGCTCTGATCTTGGTCGCCATCTTGCTCGCCGTGGAGCCCTCGTTTTCGGCGCTTCACGGCCTGCTGCGTGCGGCGGGGGTGATGGGCTATCTGGCGGTGTTCTTGTCCATCCTCTCCTCGGCCTATTTGCGCGAGTTGGTCAAGTTTTTTGGGCGCTCCTTCGTCCAGACCCATCATATCCTCTCGCTGACGGCGCTGGGCCTGCTTGTGGTGCATCCGTTGAGCGCCGTCTTTTTCTCCGGCACGGCCAGGGTTTTGGTGCCCAACCTGAGCTCTCTGCGCAACTTTGTGACCCGAGGAGGCGCGCCGGCGCTCTATTTGCTGATCCTCGCCGCGCTGGCCGCTTGGCGGCGCTGGCCGAAGACGGGATGGCGCGTGGTACACTATTTGACCTACCTGGCCTTTCTCCTGGGCACCGCCCATGCCATCCTGCTCGGCACCGATGGCCGGTTCCTAGTCGTGCGTATCGTAGCTATCCTGATGGCGATTGCTGCCGTGCTCGTCTTTGTCCGGAGGCATTACCCGGCTGCACAGCGCAAGGGGCAAAGGTAGAGCGGGGGCCGCGCATCAATTCGTCCAAGGTCTGCCCCTGGGCGTAGCGGGCGCGCAGTTTTGACAGCGTCGCGGTCGATTCTATACTCAGGCCGTCCTGGAAGAGTTGTCCGCGGTGCCGAGATACACCGGGGGCTACGGTGCTAGCCAGTATCTCTCGTTGTCTCTCGTTCGACTGCAAGGAGCTCGATTACCCCCAATGGCTGAGACTATTTCCATATCCTCGCGGCGCCTTTGGGCGCGGAGAGGCTTTTTCTTTCTGCTCGCCCTGTTCATCGCCTTGTTGCTTCTTTGGGGCTGGCGCACTTATCGCCACGCCGCCGCCCTGCGCGCTCACCTGCGCGAGCTGGCAACCCTGCGCGTCGAGAACCTGGATCGGGTATCGCCCTATCTGGCGTTGCTGCAGGACGATTTGGTCCGCTTGCGCCGCGATTTGGCCATCCCTCTGGCGCTGGCCCCCAAGTTGAGTTGGGTGCCTCGCTTCGGACCTACGCTCCAGGCCGCGCCGACCCTCCTATCGGCTGCCGAGCTGGCCTTGCCTGCCCTCTCTACGATGTGGTCGGCCGTGGAAGAGCCGGCGATAGCTATTGTTCGAGAGGGTGATTTGGCCGGCCTGCTCGCCCTCGGGCGGGCCATTGCCGCCCATGAGGCCGAACTGGGCAAGGCGGCCGCCGAGATGAATAAAGCGCTCGATCTTGTGGATTCGTTGGCTGTCGAGCGCCTCGATCCGCGCCTGGCCGAGCCGCTATTGGCCCTGGAGCAGGCCACCCCTCTCCTCCGCGCCGGCCTGCAGAGCCTCCCTCTCTGGCCCGGGCTCCTCGAAGGGGAAAAGACCTGGCTGTTGCTGGCGCTGAACCAGGATGAGCTGCGTGCTACTGGCGGCTTTATCAGCAGCATCGGCACGTTGACCCTGGGGCCATCGCCCGAGCTTGGCCCCCTGCAAGACAGTTACAAGATCGAGAATTGGGACAAAGCCCATCCTGATCCGCCTGAGGCCTTGCGTCGATATATGGCTATCGACTTATGGGTAACCCGCGACGGCAACTGGTGGCCCGATTTCGCCGCTTCGGCACAAGCGGTGGCCGATTTGTACCGGCTCAATCAGGATGTGACCATAAACGGCGTCGTGGCGGTGGACATGTTGGGCGCGGCGCGCATCCTGGAGGCCCTGGCCCCGCTGACCCTGAGCGACGGCACGCGTCTCGAACGCGATCAGGTGTTGCAGAACCTGCGCGAGAGCTGGGGTTTGCGCGAGGAGGAGCTCATCACCCCTGGCGTCGTCATCACGGCCACGCGGCCTTATTCGGCCATCGAGGTCGAACTGATCTTGCGCGACAAGACCGGCCAAGTATGGTTCGACGAGGTGGAGCTGGAATCCTTGGCCGCGCCGGGCGACAACCTGGTCGTGAACGGCTCTTTCGAGGAAGACGCCGACCACGACCGCATCCCCGACGGCTGGGAGCCGACCGGGCTGACTTCATCGGATGGCTTGGCCGGCGATGTGGCGTACACGGGGCAACGGTCTTTTACCTTCATCGGCCAGCGCGAACAGGACAAACGGCTGAAACAGCGCCTGGAGGTATCCGGCCGGGCCGGCGATGTGTATCGCGCCAATGCCCTGAGCAAGGCCGATGGCGTGGAGATCAAAGGTGGCCCCTATGCCCTCAGGGTGACCTTTCTCGGCGCCAAGGGCGAACGCGATAGTCATCGCGCGCTCTTCCCCGATTTTAACCACGATTGGGCCAGCGCCGGGACCGCCTCCAAAGTGGCCGCCTGGTGGCGGGGGCGCAAAGCGTTTGTCACCGAGATCGTGGCCGCGGCGGGGCAAAAGCTGTTACAGTCCTCGCGCGCGGAGTGGCTCTCACTGCTCAAAGCTTTTTATAACGCCCTGGCAGAGCGACACATCCAGCTCTACAGCCGCGATGTCGAGTTGCAGACCTTTTTCCAACAGCAAGGTTGGGCCGGCACGCTGGCGCGCGGCGCGGGGGATTACCTGTTGGTGGTGGATAGCAACGTGGGCTATAACAAGCTTAACGCCAGCATCGAGCAACGGCTCGATTATCAGGTAGCCCTGGACGCTCAGGGCGGCCCTCGAGGTAGGCTTTCTATCCGCTACCGCAACCCGAGCCGCGCGTCGGTGGACGAATGCGACAAGTTCCGCACCTACGCGCCCTTTTACAAACAGTTGGTCGAGGGCTGCTATTGGGACTATGTCCGGGTCTATGTACCCGCAGGGGCGGAGCTCTTCGCCGGCGAAGGGGGCGACGAACCCTTCCGGCTGGTGACGGATGAGAGGGGCGCCGAGAGTAAGGCCGTGTGGGCGACGTCGCTGCTTTTGCGGCCCGGCGAGGAACGCGAGCTTCTCCTCGAATATCGCCTGCCTATTAGCGTGACGCAGGGCACCCATTACCTATTGACCGTGCAAAAACAGGCCGGCACCGACGCCATCCCCTTGCGGGTGACGGTAACGGGACCCCACCTGGCCCCCAGCGAGGCGGGCGAGGCGCCCACGACGGTGGCGAGCGACCGCCTCATCTACGAGACCGATTTGCGGCTGGATCGGAGGATCTCGGTGCTTACCGAATAGGGGCCAAGCACACAATTCCCCTTTGTAAACCTGGTTCTGAGCGAGCGGGCTTCTACCACGGCGTGAAGACAGCCATTATTGGTTCCAAGCCCGCTCTGCTGTAATGTTGGCGCTTATCGCCCAGGTCAAGTCCCAGGGTTCCTGTAAAAATGACGGCGTGAGCTATGCAACGTGAGCATCGGTTGGCAGCTCCTGCATCTGGTCCAGGCCCAGTTCCTTACGCAGAAGAGCAATCTGCTGAAGCTCGAACTCGCTCATGCGCACACCCTGCCAACGCTGGCTGGCCACAAAGTGGCGAAGATCAGCTTCGGGCAGCTTTTCTCGGTGAAGAAGCGCGGGATGGCTTTGGTCCGCCGTCGTTGCTCCAGAAAGCTTCGTTTCAGCAGGTTGGTAGTGCGGATGCGCTTGTGATGAGTCGTCGGGCAGCGTAGATAGGCGATACAGGCTTCCCAGTCCTCCTGAAAGCACTTCATGGCGGAGGGATAGAGATCTTGGTATTTCCTCAGCACTTCCCCAGCCACCATCTCGGCGATCTCGGCGCTGGCCGCCTAGTAAGCGCTCTGCACCGCTGCCTTGATCTCCTGGCGAGCACGCTCCGGCACCTTGCTGGTCACATTGCGCGTCTTGTGCGCCAGACAGCGCTGACGCAGACTGTGGCCAAAGACCTCCTCCACCGCCCGGATCAGCCCGGGTGCTCCATCCGTCGTGATCAGCAGGGGTACCCACAACCCGCGACGCATCATGTCCCGCAGGAAGTCCAGCAGTTCTGGTACGATTCCTTGTTGCCCAAGGCCAGGTGCAGCAAGACCTTGCGTCCATCGGCACAGATAGCCCAAGCCACCAGCACCCCTTCCTTGCCGCCCCCTTGGCGCTCGCCCCAAGTAGTCCTTGACCTCCTCTTCGAGCAACTCCTGAACCAACCGTTGCGCCCCCAGCCGCACGAAGGTGCTGACCAAATCAACATCGGATTCGGCGTCCAGGCCATGATCCAGCGCAGGGCCTCGATGCGCTGGCGGATCTTCTGGCTGGGTGGTATTCTTGCCATGGCCTGAGGTTCCTTTCTGCTCTGTGGGCGGATTGATGGTTGCTCAGCACAACCATTCTACCTCATGCCGTCTGTTTTTACAGGAGTATAGGGCTGGTGATTACCCACAAGTCAGGCACTCTCTTGGGAAGGGGAATCGGGTGGCAAAGGACAGGGTTGCGACGGTGACGAAGACAGCCGCGATGCCCGCGATCAGGAGATAAGGGCCATCGGCATCCAGCTTGAGATGGAGTTTGCCGCCCAGATCGAGCAACCATCTCACAGCAGGTTCGGGCCAGACGTTGGCGATGTAGTAGACGAAGAGGGCGGCGATCAAGACCAGGGTGAAAAGGCGGCGCATGTGCTCCACAGCGTGGACCTGCATATCTTCCACCTCCAGACCCCGTTCCTGATCGAAGCGATAGGTGTGCTCGATGTGGGGGCAGCGGCGCCATGCGTCGTAAACCGTGCGTGCTGAGCGCTTGTCCAAGATAGGCACGTTCGTGAGGAGGATGAGCTGACGGTTCCGGCTGACATCATCTGCCACCAAAGCCCATAGAGGTCGTTCTGGCTTATGCGCAACGCGGATGATGAAGTCGGCCTCCAGTTTGCTGGCCCAACCGAAGATTTTCTGGTCATCCAAGCCCGCATCCCCGAGGAAGCATAAGCGCCGATCAGGGAAGAGCCGACGGGTATTGAGCAACGCCCGGTGGATCTCATCGGTCTCGCTGAAAGTCCTCTCCCCCGTAGGAGAACCAGTTGGCATAGGTGATCCCGGGTTCCGGCAGATTCACAATCGTGGCCGTAATGGAAGGATAGCCGGAGGTGAGTCGTTTCTGCCCTCTGGGTTCTGGTGGGGTGCTCTTCAGCACCGTAGACACCGCTTCCAGCTTCTCGGTGTAGGCCTTCTAAGTTCACCGGGTCGACCGCTACCAGCAGATAGTCGCATGCGTAACGCGCCACGATCCCGCCCGTGATCTCATAGAGCGCTTCGAAGAGTGCGGTGATCGAAGCGGGTGTTCCACAGGAAGCGATAGAACCCTCGTGCCATGGGCCGCTCGCAGCGCTGTTGGCGCACCAAGCCCCTGGCCATGCGCGTTACCCGGGGCGAATGGCCTGCCAGGAGGCCCCGAATCGCCAAGACCGCCACCTTGCGCAGGCGTTTCTCTGCAAGCCGGGCCAGCAGAGGGCGCAAGAAGCGATACTGCGCCACAACCAGATCACGGAAAGGCATGTTGCCAACCGCCTCTATACCTGGCACTCTACACATGGCTCCACCTCCCAGGGCATTTGTTTCTTCCTCGAAACCCATCATGCACTGATCGGTGGAGCCTCTCAACTTGTGTGGTGGGTAATCACCAGCCAGAGTTCCTGTAAAAATGACGGCGTGAGCTATGCAACGTGAGCATCGGTTGGCAGCCCCTGCATCTGGTCCAAGCCCAGTTCCTTACGCAGAAGAGCAATCTGCTGAAGCTCGAATTCGCTCATGCGCACCCCCTGCCAGCGCGAGCTCGTTTGCCACAGGGTGCTGAAGACGAGTTTCAGACAGCTCTTCTCGGTGAAGAAGCGCGCGATCACCTTGGTACGTCGGCGCTCTTCCACGAAGCTCCGCTCCAATAGATTGGTCGTACGAATACGTTTGTGGTGAATGGTTGGACTCCTTGTTGCCCAAGGCCATGTGCAGCAGCACCTTCCGCCCGTCGGCACAGATAGCCCAAGCACACAGAACGCCCTCTTTGCCCCCACCCTGTCGACGCAGCGACTCGAACACCGCGTCGAGAAACAAGTACACCAGCGGAAAACTCGACAAGTCACGCTGGATGAAGGCTTGATGGTCTTCCCAGATCGTCTCGGTAATCCGACTCACCCCCGTGCGGCTCAGCAATCGCTCCCCGGTAGCCTCGGCGATAGCATCCTCGATGTCTCGCGCCGACAGCCCCCGAGTATACATCTCGATAGCCAGGCGCTCCAGTACCTCGCCGTTACCACGTAACCGGGCCATCAAGGGCGAACGATACGTCTCTGGCGCGTCCCTTACCTGCGGAACTTGGACAACGATCTCGCCCTCGCCCGTACGCATACGGCCAGGCTCGTATCCGTTTCGATATCCCCGATGCTCCTGGTCAGAGGCTCGTCGCTCGTAACGATCGCGTCCCAGATGATCCTTGACTTCCTCGTCCAACATTTCCTGAATGAGCCGTTCAATACCCAAATGGATGATCGTCGTCGTGATGTCGCCCTCGGATTCGTCCATCCCGTGATGCAACACATCGTAGATGCGCTGGCGAATCTTCTGACTCGGTGCTATTCTCTCCATGGCGTGAGGTTCCTTTCTGCCCCTCCGGGCGGATATGGCGGCTGCTCGACACAGCCATTCTACCTCACGCCGTCCGTTTTTACAGGAGTATAGGGACATCACCGCTGTTGGTCAAGCGCCTGAATCTGTGAACTTTCCACTGGACCTTGAAATATTGCTCCAATTTGAACGGCAGGAGATGGGCTTCTACCTAGCTACCCTACACTTTGGAGAAACGGCAAGCTGACATGACGCAAACTCCGAGTAAAGTATGGTAACCATATCCCGCTTTACAGGGAGGAAGGTCATGTCAGCCTACCAACTATATGATACCTGGTTTCGCCGTATTCGAGAACTCTGGCCCCAGGAACGGGTCACTCGCCAGCGCAATCTGGCCTGGATGCTGGTCGGCATGTATCTGAGCCGGTCGGTTCACCCGGACAAGATCGCCAGCAAGGTGCCGCTGGGCACGAGGTGGCGTTCCACTGTGCAACGCTTCCGTCGTTTCTTGCAGAACAGGCACTTTCTCTGGTGCGCCGCTGGTACCGTCCCGTAGCCCAGGAGATGTTGCCTTGCGCGGCGGCCCACGGCGTCGTGCGCCTGATCATCGACAGCACCAAGGCGGGGAGCCACTACCAACTGCTGATGGTAGGTTTGGCCTATCGCAAGTGGGCGTTGCCCCTTGCCTGGAGCTGGGTGCGCGGCAAACGCGGCCATAGTCGCGCTGCCCAACAGCGGGCCTTGTTGCGCCACGTGCGCGAGCTGCTGCCCAAAGGAGCCACGGTCTTGCTGGTGGGCGACAATGAGTTCGGCAGCGTTGCGCTCCTCAAACAACTGGAGCGCTGGGGCTGGTACTATGTCCTACGTCAGCGGGGCGATGTCAAGGTCTGCGTCTCGCCGGCGACCAAATGGCAATCCTGTAAGGAGTTGGCGCCCAGCAAAGGCAACCTCTTCTGGTATCCCCAGGCGCTGCTGACCGTGGAGCATCTGCATCGCACTCGCCTGCTGGCTTTCTGGCAGCAGGGCGAAGACGAACCCTGGCTGTTGGCCACCAACCTGCCCAGCGCCCGCGAGGCCTTGCAGGCCTATCGCCGACGCGTTTGGCTGGATGAGTTCTTCGGCGACATGAAAGGACATGGGGTGAATCTGGCAAAGACCCGCCTGTGGCATTTCCAGCGTCTCTCCCGTTTGCTCTTCATCGTGGTCATGCTCTATCTCTGGCTCGTCACCCGTGGCTCCCAGACGATCAAGAAGGGCCAGCGCTACCTGGTGGATCGCCGAGAGCGCCGCGATCGTAGCATCTTTCGCATTGGCTAGGCCTTTACTGATTGGATCTTGGTGCATGCCCGGCCTCTCACCATCCGCCTCTGCCCCTACTTTTGAAAGTGTAGGGTAGCTAGAAAAGATCGGCAAGGAGATGATCTCCATCCCCAACACAAACAGGGTCAGGTAGGTAGGAGAAAAATCGTAGAGTAGCCCCATCAACGCACTAGCAAGAAGCCATGCGGTCCCGTAGATGGTATTAAAGATGCCGTAAGGCCGTAAGCCAGCCCGCGCCGTTCTGGGGAGGCGATGTCAGCCACCGCGGCGCGCAAGGTGGTTTCATGGATGGCCATGACGCCCCCCAGAGGACGACGCCGAGCACGGCCAGAACATAGCTTGAGGACAGGATGAGCGACGGGATCGGGATGGAGGCGAACGGCACGATGAGCAGGGAGGTCAGGCCCATGTGATCGTAGGCTTTGCCGACGGCCAAGGCCACCAGCGCGTCCACCCCCATCGCGATGGCATACAGTGCCGGGATCTGCGCCGCCGGAACGGTGGCTCCCGTTGCGAAATGATAGGAGATAAGCTGGAAATTCAAGAACCCCATCACACTCAGGAGGGTAAAACCAGCATAAATCCAGAAAAGAGGCGGAAGCCGGCCCCCCTCCACGGGGCGATCCGGCGCAGTGGTTGTTTCGAGTGTCTCTGGCGCGGGCACCTTGATACGCGCGACCGTCAACGTCGCCATGGTCAGCGCCATGGGCAGCCACAAGAAGGTAAAACCGCTCCGGTAGGCACCCTGCAACAAAGACCACAACAAAGATCAGGGGGCCGATCACCGCGCCTATCTGATCGAGGGCTTCGTGCAAGGCAAAGCCCCACCCTCGGCCGATCTGATGGGTGGCGTGAGAGAGGATGGCATCACGCGACGGAGAACGGATGGCCTTGCCGACCCGCTCCCCGATCAACAGCAAGGCGGCCATCTCCCAGCGACCGGCAAAGGCCAATAAGGGCACGCAGATCAACAGGCCGTAGCCCAGAAAAGTGAGGCCCCAATAAGCTCTGGTGCGATCAGCGATGTGGCCGGCCAGCAGGTGCAGAGCATAGCCGACAAACTCGCCCAATCCCGCGACCAGGCCCACGATGCCGGCCCCCGCGCCCAACAAGGCCAGATAGGAGCCGCTGATGCTCCGCGCCCCCTCGTAGGTGATATCGCCGAAGGCGCTCACCAAGCCCAGCAGCAGAACGAGCTGGAGGGCCGTACCCCTGTGCTCGCTCGAGCGTTTCGCCATGATCATTCCACTCTCACCGTTCTCCGTGGCACCGTGTGGGATGTCTCGGCAAACTAGCGCTCCGCTCCCCGAGTTCGGCTCAAGTCGGGGACGAAACGCAGGCCGATGAAAGCCAGGAAAGCCACCGCCGCGCCAAAGGCGAAGGGGGCCGCCGGCGAGACGCGATCCCACAGCACGCCGGCGATCAGGCTTGCCGGCAAGGCCATGACGCCGATGGAGGCGTTGTACAGGCCATAGGCGGCGCCTCGGTTGGCGTCGGGCACGAGTTCGGCGACCAGCGCCTTGCCGGACCCTTCCGTCAGCGCATAGTACAGCCCATACAGGGCATACAACACCCAGATGACCCACGCGCGCTGCACCAGCGCAAAGCCCAAATAGACCAGCGCATAGACGGCCCAGCCGTAGGTGATGGCCCGACGCCGCCCGATGCGGTCCGCCAGATGCCCGGCGGGGATGGCTGTTGCCGCCGAGACGAGATTGAACAGGGCATAGACCACGGGAATGATCGTCGCCGCTACGCCTACATTTTCGGCGCGCAGAATCAGGAATGCATCGGACGAGTTCCCCAGTGTAAACAGCAACATCACGCCCAGAAACACCGCGAATGGCCCCTTCAAGATGGCCAGAGAGAGAGACTGCTTGTTGATCGCCGCCCGCTGTTCGCGCACGAACAGGCCGATGATGACCAGGGGAATGGCTGCAATCAGGCCCGCCAGCAGGAAAACCTCGCGGTACTTGTTGGGGTGGTCAACCCAAACGCGCAACAGTGCGTACGCGATGAGCGGCCCAACCACGGAACCCAAGGTATCCAGTGCCCGCTGTACGCCAAAGGCGAACCCTAGCTTGCGTCCTCCGGCTGAGCCGGCGACCAGGGCGTCGCGCGGGGCATCTTTGAGCCCTTTGCCCACACCGTCCGTGAGACGCAGGCCAAAGACCCCCGCTCCACTGCCCACGAAACCCAGGCTGAAGCGAGCCAGCGCCGAGAAGCCATAACCCACGAAAACGATGGCCTTGCGCAAGCCAAGGGCATCGGAAAGATATCCGGCGCCGATCTTCATCAGGCTGACGACGGTGGTCAGCGACCCTTCGATCAGACCAATGAACTCTTTGCTTAGTCCGAGCACCCCCGTCAGAAAGGTCGGCAGAATGGGTTGGATCATGTCTTGAGCCAGGCCGCCAAAGAAGGCCACCCAGCCCAGGGCGATGACGTTACCCCCCAACCC
>JACIWY010000529.1 GCA_014360745.1 Chloroflexota bacterium | reverse complement strand
AGCCCGGGCACCCCTCGCAGATCAGAGTACCGCCCGCCCTTACCCATAGGGCCAGGCGCTCGGCGGTGTCCTCGGATAGCATCACCGGAAAGGGCAAATAGAGCGTCTCGTACTCGGCGATGTGATCGATGTGCACCCAATCGGCCTGCACATTGAGGTCAAAGAAGCCCTGATAGACGCCTTGCGTCGAACGTGCGTAAAAGGTCGTCTCCCCTTGTTGGGCATAGGTAAACAGCTCCGTCTCGGGCACATAGATAATGCCCAGCTCGCCACGCACGGGGCGCGAACGCCATAAGGCTTGGGTCTTTTCCGACTGTACCCAACGCGCGATCCGAGAGGCCATCTCGGAGCGCGGCGTGCGCGAACCATCCAGGCCATAGGGGCCAAAGGCGCCGAACAAGGGGCCATCCAACAGCGGCCTCCAGCGCAGATACATCAAGCCGGTGGCGCCGCTCATAAAGCTGACCATATCCCAATAACGGACGTCTTCGGGCGCGGCGATGCGTCCCTCATTGCGGGGTTTGCCGATGACCTGAGGTTGCATCCACAGCGGCCCGGCATAGGCCTCGGCGTGCCAGAAGGGCTTGCCCCGCGCAGCGGCGCGCACCAAGTCTACGGCGTGGAATTGCTTCCAAGGTTCGTCACCATGTCGGCTTGACCCCCAGGTATAGCCATAGGCCTCGACCTCTGCGGCAGCACGCCAGTCGTCGGCGCCGCGCGGGGCCATAGCCGTTAGGCTGCCCACTATCCCGTGGGCTACGATGGCGTGATCGGGATCCAGGCTGCGAATCAGCTCGACGCGCCAGTGCAGCAGGTGATAGGCGTTCTCGAGGCGAAACTGTAGCCAGGCCAAGACATGCGGATAGGGGCCCAGCTCGCGCGGTGGGGTAATATCCTCCCAATCGGCGAAAGAGTAGCGGTGCCAGGCACGCCCCAGGCTCTCCAGATCCTGATACTTTGCGCGGAGCCAGGCGCGAAAGGCCTTGGCCGTCGCGGGGCAGTAGCAAGTGTCGGCGGCATAGTTGCATTCGTTCCACAAATCATATCCGCCCAAGCCCGGGTGATCGCGGTAGCGCTCCACCAGGGCGCGAAGAAAACGCCCCGCGGCAGCGCGATAATCCTCGTTGTCCAGGCACAGGCCCGGAAAGCCGCCGGTGACGCAGCTCCCGCTCATGTGCGACTCGACCTTGCGGCCATCGCGGGTCTCGAAGCGGGCATGGGCGAAGCGACGAAAGGCCCATTCGGGGGCGGAGGTGATCATCTCGGCCAGGATCGTTTTCATACCGTGTTCGGCAGCCAGGTCAAGCTGGCGGTCGTAATCTGACCAATCGTATACTCCTGGTGCCACCTCGATGGCCGACCAGAGCACCCAATGACGGAAGGTATTCATCCCATCCTCGGCGGCGGTGGCATAATCACGGGCCCAGTCCTCGCGTGGTGGGTTGGACTTGCGGAAATAGACGGCGCCGTAGGGGAAGGATGGCAAGCTGTTCAGTGGCATACGGCCCCCTTTCTCAAACGTTTGCTCGCGTTTGCGGCATTTGGGCCATTATGGGCCAGGCAGGGCAAGGGCGTCAAGAGGAGCAAGTTTGACGAGCCTTGTAGGGTAGGTAGAATGTGAGTTCATCCCCGTGGTTTGAAGGAGGCTCTTCTTTGGCCCAACGTGCCATTGCCCTTCCCCGACGCGCCAGGCGCGACCTGACTTCGGGGAGCATAGTGCGCTTGATCGTGGCTCAATCTGCTCCCTCCATCGCCGAGATGGCCCTGATGAACGTGGTTGGGCTGGTACAAGCGTTTTGGATGGGACAGGTCGGCGGCACGGCGTTGGCATCTGTCGCCATCGGCACGACGTTGCGCATCGTGCTCATCAGCCCGATGATGGGCCTTTCGGCGGGTGGAATGGCCGTGGTGGCCCATCACATCGGCGCCCAAGAGCCGCGCAAGGCCGACCATGCTGTGATGCAGACGATTGTGTTGGTATTGCTGTTCATTGCGCCCATCATCGTCCTCGGTCAAATCATGGCGCCCACTTTTTTGCGTTGGATGGGCGCGTCGGGCGAGTTGCTGGCCAACTCGTTGGCCTATGTGCGCATCATCTTTGGTGGGTTGCTCTTTATGGAGATGTTGCCCACGGTCAACGGCGTTATTCGCGGTGCCGGGCATCCGGAATATACCTTGCGTACCAACGTGGTCAATATAGCAGTTCTAATCGCCGTCGGCACGGCGTTGGTCTTGGGGCCTGGACCTTTTCCCGCGTTAGGAGTGCGCGGCGCGGCCTGGGCAGCAGTGGCCGGTAGCACGGCGGGGGTTTTGGCTCAATTGGTGATCCTCATCGGGGGATGGGCCGGCGTGCGTTTGCATTTGCGTGACATCGCCCCTGATATCGCCACGATGAAGCGCATTCTGCGCGTCGCCCTGCCGGCGGCGGCCCAGCGTTTCTCGCCGAACCTGGCCAACGCCCTGCTGGTGCGCATCGTTACCGGCTTTGGCGCCGAAGTGTTGACGGCCTACAGCTTGGTCAGCCGCATCTCGGCCTTTA
>JACIWY010000528.1 GCA_014360745.1 Chloroflexota bacterium | reverse complement strand
GGTGGCGCAGGGCATGCCCTACAAACAAATCGCCGCCACGCTCTACCTTAGCGAACGCACGATCAAGTATCACGTGGGCGAGATCGTGCGCATCCTGCATCTCAAAAACCGCGCCGAGGTCGTGGCCTGGGCCGCCCGCGTGGGGTTGGCCACACTGCCGCGCACCCCAAAGCAGCCCAAGCAGTAAACGTTTCCCCTCGACTGTACTTTCCCTGTACCCCGGACTGTCCCTAGGCCCATTGTGGCGCGGGCCGCTCTGCTGTATGCTCGGATCTGACGGGCTCTTGGGGACCTGTCGATTCCGGGCGCGGTTGGTCACCAGAGGTTGGGAAAGAGATATGCAGAAACAATGGACCGTAGCCATCTTGGGTGACTCGCTCTTTATGGCCGGCCTTGGCGCCAGCTTGTGTGGCCAGAAGACCGCGCAGGTGCTGCAGATCAAAGGCTTCCGGCAGGATCTCCCGGCGCATCTGACGATGCTCCGCCCCGACGTGATCCTCTTTGACCTGGATACCCTCGATGCGCGCCTGCTGTTCGATCTGCTCACGGGTTTCTCGGGCTTGCTCTTCCTCGGCCTGGGTGTCGCCGGCAATAAAGCGGTGACGTTTTCAAGCCACGCTCATGCTGCCATGAGCGTGGGGGATCTTGTAGAGCTGATCGAACAAGAGGTCGGCCAGCTGGAATCTGTGCCGGTGCGATCAGGGGGAATTTGACGCGGAGGTATAACGTGAAGCGCAGTTTATTCATCGTCCTATCTGCCATCGCGCTCGTGTTGGTGCTGTTCGCAGGCTCGGATAAAGCGCTTGCCCGGCCGTTGCAACAGGGGGGCGCACCTACTGTGGTCAGCTATCAGGGCCAGGTGCGCGTCGCCGGCCAGCCCTATACCGGCACCGGCTATTTTAAATTCGCCATCGTGGACGCGGCCGGGGCCACCAGCTATTGGTCCAACGATGGCACCTCCGCCAATGGCAGCGAGCCGGTTGCTGCAGTCAGCCTGGGCGTGGTCAACGGGCTCTTCTCCGTCCTCCTGGGCGACACGGCGCTCGCAGGGATGACCCGATCGTTGGAGGCGATGGTTTTTTCCGGGTCGGAGCGCTATTTGCGCGTCTGGTTCAGCGCCGATGGCGCCACCTACACACTCCTCGCCCCCGACCGGCGCATCGCCGCCGTGCCCTATGCCCTGCAGGCTGAGGAGGCGGTCTACGCTGTGCAGGCGGATAACGCCACCCAGGCGCAGCAGGCGGCCGACGCCGACACACTGGATGGTAAACATGCCGGCGCATTTGCCGCCGCGACTCATGAACATAGCGCAGAGCATATCACCGCCGGCGCTCTTTCCAGCGAGCGCTTCTCCGCCTATGCCGACTTGGGCGCCGAGGGGCGCCTGGGGAGCGCGGGCGGCGTGGCGCAGAATAGCGGCGCCTTGCAGCCCAACCTCAACGCTGACCTATTGGACGGACAGGACAGCGCTTACTTTCAGAGGCGTGTAGAGGGGGCCTGTATGAACGGGTTCAGCGTTCGTGCCGTTAACGCCGATGGCACGGTCGTCTGCGAGCCGGACGATAACACCACCTACAGCGCCGGAACGGGCCTGACGTTGAGCGGCGACCAATTTAGCATCACCGCGACCTATCGCTTGCCACAGACTTGCAATGACGGACAAATGGCCAGGTGGGACACAGCCACCTCCACTTGGGTCTGCGCGGATGCTGCGACCGGCGACGTTACGGCGGTGAATGCCGGCGCCGGGTTAACGGGCGGCGGGACGAGCGGGAATGTGACGCTCAGCGCAGACACCGCCTACCTCCAACGACGCGTCTCGGGCGAATGTCCACCGGGTTCCTCCATCCGCTTTGTGGCCGCCGACGGCACCGTGACCTGCGAGGCCGATGACAACACCACTTACACCGCCGGCGACGGGCTGGAGCTGGTAGGTAGCCAGTTCAGGGGCAAGGGCACAGCGTACCAGAATGTGGTCATCGTGGCTAAGAGCGGCGGCGATTTCACCAGCATCCAGGCCGCGTTGGATAGCATCACCGATGCCGGCGAGACGAACCGCTATCTGGTGTGGGTGGCGCCGGGGGTGTACAACGAGCGGGTGAAGATGATCCCTTACGTGGATATCCAGGGTTCGGGTGAGTTGGCAACCAAGATCACCTATGGGGGCAGCACCTCGATGGACGCCGGCACGGTGGAAGGGGCCAGCGATGCCGAACTGCGTTTCGTGATGGTGGAGAACACCGGCGGCGCATCCAACGCCGTTGCCATCTACAACTATAACGCCTCGCCGCGTCTGGTCCATATCACGGCCAACGCTTTTGGGGGAACAGCCTTGAACGTTGGCGTATACAACAACGAGAATTCCTCTCCATATATGTCGGATATCACAGTCACCGCTACAGGGGGAAATTCCTCCTCTAACTGGGCCATAGGCGTGTTCAACTACTCCTACTCTACTCCCACGATGAAGAACCTCACCGTTTATGCCACCGGCGGAATGGCAACCTACCTGACCGTAGGCATCTATAACCGGGAACACTCTACCGTGGCGCTT
>JACIWY010000527.1 GCA_014360745.1 Chloroflexota bacterium | reverse complement strand
GGCGTGTTTGGGCCCCGCTTTTAATAAGGAGCCCTCCCTTCCGCAGGGGAGGGCTCCTTTGTCTGAACGGGCCATCCGGCCTGCGCCGGCTTGGCCAGTGTGCACAAACTCTGAAAAGGTCTATAATCGGCCCCGTCTTTTCCCTATCCGACCGTTTTGGAGGAATCATGCCTGAGCAAGCTCAAAAGCAAGAGATTCGGACCTTGGACATCACCGACCTGGAGCGTATCGAGCGTTTCCGGCGGGCCGGTTATGGAGGCTCGGTATCCGACGCCTTGGCCAGCCTGGGGGTGTATAACACCGTGTTCTCGGCGCGCTTTAAGCCGTTGCGCCAGGGGATGCAGCTCGTCGGGCGGGCGTTGCCCATCAAGTTGCACTCACAAGTGAATGTCAGCAACCTACCGGGCCTTCGTGAGGAGATGGAGAAGCGCTGGGAGGCCGAGGGTGGCCATCCTCAGAAGCGAATGATGCGCGCCGTGGCCGATGCGGAGCCGGGCGTGGTGTTGTGTTTCGATTGCGGTGGAGATATGCAACCGGCCCACTTTGGCGAGATGAGCTGCCAACTGGCCTATGCCCACGGCTGCCGAGGCATGTTGTTGGCCGGCAACTGTCGCGACACCCAATACGTGCTCAAGATGCCCGATTTCCCCATGTTCACCTTTGGCACACGGCCCAATGCCTTTGGCGGCTGGATGATCACCGAGGTCAACCGGCCCATCTATCTGCCCGGCCATCTAACCCATTACGTAACAGTGATGCCGGGCGATTTCATCTTTGGCGACAACGACGGCGTCCAGCTTATCCCGAAGCACCTGGTCGATGAGGTCTTGTTGCGCGTCGAAGCCACGTTCGAAAAAGAGAACGAAGAGCGCAAAGCTTTGGCGGCGGGGATGCCTATCGACGAAGTGTATCGCGTGTTCGGCGTGCTCTAAAGGCGAAAGGGGCGAGTCTATGAGCAGCGCGCAAGGGGTTATGCGGGTGTGTTCGATGCCATCCCCTTTTGGCGAGCTGGCGTTGATTTGGCAGGCGGGATCGAGGCCGCGATTACACTATATCTGCCTGCCGGAAGAATCGTTCCCGGTGCGTTTCGGGTCGCTGCAAAAGGGATCGTGCACCGAGATAGAGGGCCTGGCCGAGGCGGTGCAGCGTGTGCTGGCCGGCGAGGCGGCGATGTTTGATTGGATGTTGCTCGCCCTCGAACAGTGCTCGCCGTTTCAGCAACGGGTGTTGCTTGCCGAATATGAGGTGCCCCGTGGGCAGGTGACCACTTATGGCCTTCTGGCAAGGCATCTCGGTTGCCCCCAAGCAGGCCGTGCCGTGGGCCAGGCTTTGGGGCGTAACCCCTTTCCACTGCTCATCCCCTGTCATCGCGCGGTGCGCGCCGATGGCCACCTGGGCGGCTATCGCGGCGGGCTGGCCATGAAGCGTTATCTGCTGGAAGCGGAGGGGGTGGCCATCTCGCCGGAGGGTAAGGTGCTGGTGGAGCGCTTCTGCTACGCCATTTAGCGATGGGGTCCCTGATCGGATGAATATGCTCTCAGTGGCAACGCGGTGCTGTTGCTTTCTTGCGCAGAGATGCGCAGCCTTTGGCAGGTAGCGCAAGAGGCGATAGAATGCGCTCATTCGGCGACAAGGAAGCAGGAGGGAATACCATGACGCCATTTTCCGGATTGGGCATGCATATGGGCAATTTGTCGCGCCTGTCCGACGCGCAGACGCGCTCCATCAGCGCCGAGAACCCTACGGGGGCCAAAGGGCAGGGCGGAATGGCCATAGAGGGCACCGGCGCGCGGGCGGCGCGCGACCTGGGCCGGGGCTGGAAGGTGTCGCCTTCGGTGCGCATCGAGCCGGGCGAGACTTTTACCCTGGCCGACATCGAGGGGCCAGGCGCTGTCCAGCAGATTTGGATGACCCCCACGGGCCATTGGCGCTTTAGCATCCTGCGCGTCTATTGGGATGACCAGGAACAACCCTCGATAGAGTGCCCCGTGGGCGACTTTTTCTGCTCTGGCTGGGGGCAATACGCCCAACTCTCCTCGTTGGCGGTATGCGTGAACCCGGGGAGCGCTTTTAACAGCTATTGGGAGATGCCCTTCCGCCGGCGCTGCCGCATGACGATGACCAACATCGCCTCCGAGCAGATGACGCTCTACTATCAGATCAATTACGTGCTCACCGAGGTGCCCGATGACGCGGCCTATTTTCACGCCCAGTTCCGACGGGTGAACCCCCTGCCCTATAAAGAGGTCTATACGATCCTCGATGGCGTGCGCGGCCAGGGGCATTATGTGGGCACCTACATGGCCTGGGGGGTGAACAACAACGGCTGGTGGGGCGAGGGCGAGATCAAGTTCTACATAGATGGTGATGACGAGTTCCCCACCATCTGCGGCACCGGCACCGAGGACTATTTCTGCGGCTCGTACAACTTTGAAAATCGGGCCACGGGGCAATACCAAGAATTTACCACCCCCTATAGCGGGCTGCACCAGGTGATCCGGCCCGACGGTGTGTATTGCTCTCAGCAACGCTTTGGCTTGTATCGCTGGCACATCGTCGATCCGATCCG
>JACIWY010000526.1 GCA_014360745.1 Chloroflexota bacterium | reverse complement strand
GCCTACAATCGTCGCTCGTTTTTTCTACATTGGACGAGGTGGACAATTTCGCCGTCTTGCTGGGGGAGTGGATTAAAAAGCCGGTGACGGTGCGCAACCCCATCGTAGACGCGGTGTTGCCGGATGGCTCGCGTATCAATATCGTTTACGGGCGCGAGATCACCACCCGAGGCAGCAACTTTACCATCCGTAAATTCGGCGACACCCCGCTCAGCATCTTGGAGCTGATCGACTTTGGCACTTTGAACTACACCATGGCCGCTTACCTCTCACTGGTGCTGGAGGAGGGGCTGAACCTGTTCGTCGCCGGGGCCACGGCCTCCGGTAAAACCACGCTGTTGAACGCTCTGACCACCTTTATCCTGCCGGATGCCAAAGTGGTCACCATCGAGGATACCCCCGAAGTCCAAGTGCCGCACAAGAACTGGCTGCGTGAGGTGACGCGCGCTGCTTCGCGAGAACAACGGGCCAGCGACGTGGGCATGTTCGATCTGCTCAAAGCCGCGTTGCGCCAGCGCCCCGATCGCATCATCGTGGGCGAGATCCGCGGCGAGGAAGGGCTCATCGCCTTCCAAGCCATGCAGACCGGCCACGGCGTCATGGCGACCTTTCACGCGGCCTCGGTGGAGAAGCTGATCCAGCGTTTGACCGGCGATCCGATCAATGTGCCCAAGACCTATATGGATAACCTGCACGTGGTCGTCATCCAGGCTGCCGTGCGCGCGCCGGATGGCCGCATGGTGCGCCGCGTGCTGAGCATCAGCGAGATCCTCGGTTACGATGCCGTCAGCGAGACCTTTTCCGTGATCGAGGTGTTCCGCTGGAACTCGGCGACGGATACCTTTGAATTCCCCGGCGATATGAACAGCTACTTATTGGAGGAAATCATCTCCATGAAGCGGGGCATCCCCAAACATCGACGCCGAGATATCTATAACGAGTTGAGAAAACGGGCGCGCATCTTGGAGCGCATTCACAAGCAGAAAAAGATCAAGGGGTTCCATGAGCTTTTCAAAATCCTCGCCGAAGCGCACCGCCAGCACCTCCTCTGATGAGGAGCTGAGCTTTGATCTCTACTATCAGCTGGTGTACATGATGGCGACGGCCTCCTCCGGCATCTCGCGCAACCGCGTGTTCGCGCTGGGCTCCGATCTCGCCTCGGTGGTGGCAGATTGTGTGCGCGACATCGAGACGCTGGTGAGGACGATGCACTATGACTATCCCACCGCCTGTCGCATCGTGGGCGATCGCACGTCATCGAGGCTGTTGAAGAGCTTTTTGTTGCGCTTGTCAGACGCCCTCGATTCCGGCGAGCCGATCCGCGATTTTCTCACCCAAGAGGCTCACGTGCAGGCGGACAGCTACGAAAATCAATACGAACGCGATCTCGAATCGCTGAAAAAATGGACCGATGCTTATGCCTCTCTCGTCGTCTCTCAGGCGCTGATCATCATCATCAGTTTGATCTCGACGATGATCTATAACGTGGGCGCCGGAATGACCGCGGGCCTGGTGTTATTGGCCATCATGATGAGTTTCTTTGGCGTTTGGGTGCTCTCGCGGGCGGCACCCAAAGAGCAGCTCATCATCGCCCCGCCGGAGGGCTCTCAGCAGCAAATTCGCTACCGCAAGCTCTCGCTGCTCAGCCTCGGGGCCGCTACGCTTGTGGGGCTGGTATCTCGCTTTGCCGGCGCGGGGTGGCCACTGACCTTGACGTTGCTCAGCCTGATCATGGCCCCGTTAGGGGTTTTAAGCTTCCTCTGCGACCGTAACCTGGCCAAGAAGGAAGAGGAGATCGGCCCTTTTTTGCGCTCGTTGGGCAATATGGCCACTTCTACCGGCACGACACTGACCGAGGCTCTGAAACAGTTGGATTTGCAATCGTTTCCGACGTTGGCGGCGGATATCGGCTTGCTGCGCACCCGGCTAAATGCCCGTAGCGATCCACAACTGTCCTGGCGCAAGTTTGGGCAAGAGACGGGGAGCGACCTGATCCATCGCGCGGCTCGAATCTTTTATGACGCCATCAGCCTAGGCGGCGATCCGGATGAGATAGGCGCCATCTGCGCTGCTTTTAGCAGCAAGGTGGCCATGTTGAGGGCAAGGCGCAGGATCGTGGCCTCTAGCTTTAACTGGCTGACGCTGCTCATGCACGGCGCCCTCTCGGCCTTGATGGTGCTGGTGCTAGAGATTGTGCTTAGCTTTCGTTCCTTAATCGAGACGATTATTGACCCGCAACAAGCCCAGCAGGCTATGCAATCGATCGACATCCCTTTGCTGCGTTTTAATACGGGGCATATGTCGATGCTCAGCCAGATCACCATCGCCATGGTGCTGGTCTTGATCGCGGCCAATGCCCTGGCCATCGTGACCACCGACGGAGGTTTTAAACCGAAATTTCTGCTTTGGAGCGCCATCATGATGTTGCTCTCGGCGGTGAGCTTTGGCATCGTGCCCGCCGTGGTGCATTCTATCATGTGGCGCACGATCAGTGGGTAAAGAAGCATGTTCCCTCCCGTGGTGGATCGGCGCACGATCGCGTTGATAGGCGTGCTGTTGTTGCTGTGGGGATTGACA
>JACIWY010000525.1 GCA_014360745.1 Chloroflexota bacterium | reverse complement strand
ATCTGTCCACGGCTCTCCGCGCAAACCGATCTGGGAGTATCTCCTTTACCCAGACGTGGCCAAGGAAAACTTTCGACACTTTCAGACCTCCTTCTGCCTCGTGGGGCATACCCACATGCCGGTGATCTTTCAAGATCTGCCCGAGTCCGATCGTTGTGCCATGGGCCAACCGCCGGTGAACGAGCCCTTTCGCCTGCGAGAGGGGCGTTATATCCTCAACCCCGGCAGCGTCGGTCAGCCGCGCGACGGCGATCCTCGCGCGGCCTGTCTGCTCATCGATACCGAGACGTTAGTGTTCGAGCATCGCCGCATCCCCTACGATATCGAGGAGACGCAGCGGCTCATGCGCGAGGCCAAACTTCCCCACCGTCTAAGCGCTAGGCTCGAACTGGGATGGTAGCTACAAAACGCCAAAGAGCAGAGGAACTTTTGGCGTTTCTTTTGCGTCCTAGCCGCAGAGCAACCTCCCAAGGAAGGAGAACAAGATGTACCGCCAAAGGATAGTTATCGCCTTGTTCCTTTTGCTGACCCTCGTCACGGCCTGCGCGCCCAAAGCCGCCCTAAAGGGCTTCGATCGTGCGGGACGCGAGTCAATGGTGCAGCCCGGAGCTCCCATGGCTACGACTGTGCCGGCCCCCATGGAAAAGCCAGCCGGGGAACTGTATGGAGGAGCAGACGCCGGCTCGCGAGGACAGGCTGTCGAATTGATGATCATCCGCACCGCCAATATGACCATCATCGTCCAAGATACGGATCAGACCCTCGAGGCCATGCGCCGGTTGACGGCCGATCACAAGGGCTACGTGAGCAACTCGAACCGTTGGTTGGTGGGCAATCAACCCTACGCGCGCGTCACTATCCGGGTGCCTGCCGAATCGTTGGACGCGGTATTGGCAACCATCCGCAAGCTAGCGATCAAAGTGCAAGAGGAAAACATCTCCAGCCAGGATGTCACCGAGGAATATGTAGACCTCAAGGCGCGCTTGGTCAACCTGGAGGCCGCCGAGGAAGAGCTACGCGCCCTGCTCACCGAGGTGCGCGAGAATCGCGGCAAAGCCGAGGATATCTTGGCCATCTATCGCCAGTTGACCGAGATCCGCAGCCAGATTGAATCGCTCAAGGGCCGCATGCAGTTCCTCGAACAGATGACGGCCATGGCCACGCTGAATCTAGAGATCCGCCCGGTAGAGGCGCCCCAGCCCATCGTGGATCGACCGCGCTGGAACCCGCTGGTCACCATCAGCGGCGCTTTGCGCGCTTTCGTTCAGGTGTTGCAGGTCCTGGTCGATTTGCTCATCTACCTGGCCGTGTTCTCGCCTTTTGTCCTCGTGCCGCTTTTGATCCTGTGGGTGCTGGTGCGTTGGATACGGCGACGCCAGCGGAACCGCAAGCGCCAAGGCGAAAGCCAGACATCTGCCTAATGAACTACCCAAGGTGCCCAGCGCCGACCCACAGAAGGGCGCCAAGCGCTGGGCACCTCTATTTCTTTTGCAGATTAGCAAAGCTGGCCATCAAGCGCTTGACCCCGCGCCCCTCAAAGGCCACGGTGACCTCTTCGTCATCGCCGACCCGTTTGCTGCTGACCACCGTGCCGGAGCCAAAGAGAGGATGCAATACTTGTTCTCCCACGCCAAAGGCGCAAGGCGCTTGGCTTTCGTAATTCCGCGTCTCTGCCAAGTCCCCCGCTTTAAAGTCGGCTCGCGAATCCCTGCGCATCGAGGCGAACGTCTCTCGCGCTTGCTGAACCCGGGCCCGTCGTTGGGCAAAGAGGCCACGGCGTTCCTGACGACTCGGCGCACTCGGGCGCATTGCCGCGCTGACAGGAGTTGATAAACGCACCCCATCACCGGCCAGCAGATTGGGCGGAATATCGAGCAGGAACCGCGACGGGTCACGTAGTTCCGAGCTGCCGTACAAGTTGCGCCGGAATGCGCGCAGCAGATAAAGGCGTCGTTTAGCCCGCGTGATCCCCACATAGGCCAAGCGCCGCTCCTCCTCCATGCTCTCGGGGTCGTCCAGCGATCGGCTGTGAGGGCAGATCCCCTCTTCCAAACCGACGATAAAGACGGTGTCGAATTCCAATCCCTTGGCCGCATGGAGCGTTAAAAGAGTGACGGCATCGGCGTCCCAATCGGCCTCGTCCACGTCGGAGACCAACGCGGCTTCCTCCAAGAAAAGGGGCAAAGTCACCGCCGCTGGCGCATGTTCGTAGCGTTCGACGGCGGTGAACAATTCCCGCACGTTGCTGACCCGGTTCTCGCCCTCCTCGGTGCCATCGTGCAGATCACTCAGATAGCCCGTCCGCTCCAGGACAAAGCCCAACAATTCTGCGAGCGTCCGTTCTTCGTAGGCGCGGCGGAATTCGGCCAACATCTGGCCGACATTCAATAACAGACGCGCCGAACGCGCGCTTAACTGGGCGTCGTCGATGCTACCCCGTTGGGCTTGCATCTCGGCCAGGTAGAGCAAGGCGCGCCCCGACGAGAGGCCCAAACTCCCCGCCCATAATTCCAGCTCTTGAAGCGTCTTGGGGCCGATGCCCCGACTGGGGGTATTGATGATTCGATACAAGCTGACGCTGTCATCCG
>JACIWY010000524.1 GCA_014360745.1 Chloroflexota bacterium | reverse complement strand
TTTGCTGTGACCAGACATACAGTAACCTCCTGATTGACCAACGTACGGTTGGCATTTCCCATTATACCACGAACCGGCCAAACTGGCGAACGGCGCGCCGCTTTTTATATTATGTTAAATTAAAAGGGTGAAAGGGGAAACGGGACGGCTGTTTTACTCGTCCTCTGAGAGGTCAACCGATGAGTCTTTTTCCTCTTTGCCGATCAAGACGGTGCGCGAGCGACCGCCACTTTCCTGAGGACCTACGATGCCCCGCTCTTCCAACTGGTCGATAAGCCGAGCAGCGCGAGGATAACCGATGCGCAGGTGACGCTGAAGAAACGATGCCGAAGCATGTTCATGCTCGCGGACAAGCTCCGCAGCCGCTTTCAACAGTGCCTCGTCCGAGTCTTCCTCTGTAGCCATCCCCTCCCAAGGCGGGGCCTCTTCTTGATGTACCTCTTTGACCTCCTGCACCTTGGCGACCCAAAAATTCACCAACGATTCGATCTCCCGATCGGAGACAAAACATCCCTGGATACGCTGCAATTTAGGAGAATCCGGGGCCATGTAGAGCATGTCGCCGCGGCCCAAGAGGTTCTCGGCCCCCGGCGTATCCAGGATCACGCGCGAATCGACCTGTGAGGTCACCGCAAAGCTGATGCGCGCAGGAAAGTTGGCTTTGATCAGGCCGGTGACCACGTCCACCGAAGGGCGTTGTGTGGCGACGACCAAGTGGATGCCCACGGCGCGGGCCATCTGGGCCAGTCGACAGATAGTACGCTCTACATCGTCCGGCGCGACGAGCATCAAATCGGCCAGCTCATCGATGACGAGCACGATATAGGGGAGGCTCTCGCGCCCAGCTGCTTTGGCCTTACGATTGTATGTCCGGATGTCTCGTGCTTTGAGCCGGGCCAGCTCTTGGTAACGTCGATCCATCTCGCCGGTGAGCCAACGTAGAGCGATGATAACCTTTTCCACATCGACCACCACCGGCGCGATGAGGTGCGGGATACCGTTGTACTTGGTCAGCTCCACGCGCTTGGGGTCAACGAGCAGCAATTGGAGCTCGTCCGGTCGGCATTGAAACAGCAAGGAACAGATGATGGCATTAAGACATACGCTCTTTCCCGAACCGGTGGCACCGGCCAACAAGAGGTGTGGCATGCCGGTCAAATCGGCCACCACGGCTTCGCCGGAGACATCGCGGCCCAGGGCGATGCGCAGAGGGGAGCGCAGTTTCTCGAACGCGCGCGACTCGAGCACGCCGCGCAACCCGACCAAAGCCTTGGCCGCGTTGGGCACCTCGATACCCACAACCGGCCGGCCGGGGACGGGCGCCTCGATGCGGATGGGGCTAGCGGCCAGGGCCAAGGCTAGATCGTTGCTCAGCGAGAGGATTTTGCTCACCCGGATTTTTTGACGGCGGGTGTTGCCGTCGCGATCGATCCTCTCCAGATAGCCCGGCTCCACGCCGAACTGGGTGACCACAGGCCCTCGGCTCCATTCCACCACCTGGGCCGGAATACCAAAAGCCTCCAACGTCTCCTCGATCACCTGGGCTTTATGTCGGGCGTCGGCGTCATCGGTGTCGCCGGCCTCATCGGCTGCCAACAGATCCAGCGGGGGAAGCGCCATGGCCACCGCTTTGGCCTCTTTGGCCGCGGGGGCCGTCGCGCCGGACGATTCGGAAGAGGGGCGCGAGGAGACTGGCCGTCGCTTGGGTACCGCGGGCGTCGGCTGGGCCGGGCGAGCGCGAACAGGGGGCATTGGCTCCACCTTAGGCGCCTTTGCGGGCGCTGGCCAAGGCTTGAGCTCGGCCAATCGACGCCTTTCCAGAATGGCGGCCCGCAGGCGCATACCCGTCTGCGCCCAGGCCCAACGTGCGTACCAGGATAACACCCGCCAAGGAATGCCGATGACCAGATATATCCCTAGGCACGCCCACAGAGTGAGCAGGATGATACTGATCGGTTTGCCAAAAAACGGCACCAAGAGCTTCCACAGCGCAAAACCGATGAACCCGCCATGGCTACCGGCCCACGCCATTTCGGCGGGGGAGCCTTGGCCGAAGAGATGCACAAGCCCCAAGCCGGCGAAAAAGATGCTCTCCCAGCCCACGAGGGTCTGCCAGCGCGGCGACAAATAGGGTTCCAGGTTATTCCATAGCAATAGGACAATACCGCCCACCAGCATCAGTGCAGCCACGGGATAGGCGCCTATGCCGAACACTTGGCGCAAGACCAACGCCCATCGTCGGCTCAGTTCGCCTTGGTCGCTCGAGGTTAGGGCAATCAACGTGATCGCCCCGATGGCAGACAGCATCAACCCCCAGATTTCTCTGCGGATCAGGAAGCATTCGAAGCCAGGCAAAGAAGCCGAGGTAATCGGCGCTCTGTTTACACGTTGGCGTTTGCTATCGGTTTGTCGACGCGCCATCACACCCGATCCTATGAAACCCTTTGAACAAAACACAATTGCTTGGCATTATGTCATGATCAAAGGGTCGTGTCAAAGCCAACGTTGGGAAACAATCGAATATCATCAGTAAAGAAAGGTCGGTGCGCTGTCCCAATCGGTCGAGGTGGCTTCGCCTTGGTCAAAATCCTCTTTGGGGTCCGTTGACGTTGCATTC
>JACIWY010000523.1 GCA_014360745.1 Chloroflexota bacterium | reverse complement strand
ACCCGCATCCTTTGGGTCGAGCGGGGAGGGGAGGAGTACGCCGGTGTGCCATGGCAGAGATAAGGAAGCCAACCGTTGGGGTTGACGGAGAAGCAGTTGGGCCAGGCTTAGCAGCTCTTGACTAGCACATATTTCCTTTATGCGGCCCAGGCCTCCGAAAGCACCTCGGCCTGTTCCAGCACCGTCTGCGTCGCCTTTTCCTGCTTATCGGGCGGGTAGCCGTATTTGCGAAGGACGCGTTTGACGAGCACCCGCAGTTGCGCCCGCATGTTTTCGCGGAGGGTCCAATCAATCGTGACGTTGCTCCTCACTGTGTTCACCAGTTCGCGGGCAATGGCGCGAAGGGTCTCGTCTCCCAAGACCTTGACGGCGCTGTCATTGGTCTCCAGCGCATCGTAAAAGGCCAACTCCTCTTCGCTCAGGTTCATTTTCTCGCCGCGGGCGTTGGCCTCGCGCATCTCGCGAGCGAGGGCGATCAGTTCCTCGATGACTTGTGCGGCCTCGATAGCGCGGTTTTGGTAGCGGCGGATCGTCCCCTCCAGTAATTCGGCAAAGGAGCGCGCCTGCACGATGTTCTTGCGCCGCCGCTGGGCGATCTCGCCGCGGAGCAATTTCTGCAACAACTCGACGGCGAGGTTCTTTTGGGGCATTCCCCGCACCTCGGCCAGGAATTCTTCCGACAAGATCGAGATATCCGGTTTTTTCAGCCCTGCTGCGGCAAAGAGGTCTACCACCCCTTCCGGTGCCACAGCACGGGAGATGATCTGGCGGATGGCATAGTCGAGTTCTTCTTCAGGGCGAGCCTCCCCAGGCGCCCGTTTGGCCAAGCTGGATCGCACGGCCTGGAAAAAGGCCACATCATCGCGGATGCGCAGGGCTTCTTCATGGGGCACGGCCAGGGCAAAGGCCCGCGAGAGTTCCTGTACCGCCTTGAGCAGGCGTTCTTTGCCGTCTTTTTGCGCGAGGATGTGCTCCTGAGCAGCCGGCAAGAGGGCCAGCCGCTCCTGGGATGTGCCCATTTTCCAGCGGGACCAATCGAAGCCATAGAAGAGGTCGCAGCAGACCTCGTACTTTTCCAGCATGATGGCAACCGCTTCTTCCTGGTTGAGCGCCGTCGTGCCCGTCCCGCCACTTTCGGTGTAAATGGCCAGGGCCCTTCTCAATTCCTGGGCTACGCCGATGTAATCCACCACCAACCCGCCCGGTTTATCGCGAAAGACGCGGTTCACCCGAGCGATGGCCTGCATCAGCCCGTGCCCGCGCATTGGTTTGTCCAAATACATCGTGTGCAGGCAGGGGCAGTCGAAGCCGGTGAGCCACATATCGCGCACGATGACTATCTTGAAGGGATCCTGCGGATCGCGGAAACGCTTGGCGAGGAATTCGCGGCGCCCCTTATCGCGGATGTGCCTTTGCCACTCGGGCGGGTCGGAGGCCGACCCGGTCATGACGATTTTGAGCGTTCCCTTGTCATCGTCGTCGTGGTGCCAATGGGGGCGCAGGCGGATGATCTCGTTGTAGAGATCCACGCAGATGCGGCGGCTCATGCAGACGATCATCCCTTTGCCGTCCAAAACCTCGAGCCGCCGCTCAAAATGTTCGACGATATCCTGGGCGATGAGGCGCAGGCGTTTTTCCGAGCTGACGATGGCCTCTAACTGCGCCCATTTGGTCTTGAGTTTTTCCTTGCGCTCGATCTCCTCGCCCTCGGTGACCTCCTCGAAGGCCTCATCCACCTGTGGCTTCAGTTCTTCGGGGAGATCGAGTTTGGCCAGCCGCCCCTCGTAATAGATGGGCACCGTGGCGCCATCTTCCACAGCGCGCTGGATATCGTAGATGCTAATGTAATCGCCAAAGACGGCCCGTGTGTTGCGGTCGGCCAGTTCCAGCGGGGTGCCCGTGAAGGCGATGAAGGGGCGTTAGGCAGGGCGTCGCGCATATGCCGCGCCAAGCCGTCGATAAAGTCATACTGGCTGCGGTGGGCCTCATCGGCGATGACCACGATGTTATGCCGTTCCGAGAGGGCCGGCTGGCGGTCGCTCTCATCGGGCAGGAACTTTTGGATGGTGGTAAAAAGAACGCCCCCGGCCTGCCGGGCAGTTAGGAGGTGCCGCAGATGGGCGCGGCTTTCGGCCTGCACGGGAGGTTGGCGGAGCAGTTCTTGGCAACGCGAGAACATGCCATAGAGTTGGTTATCCAGGTCGTTGCGATCGGTGAGGATGACGAGGGTGGGGTTCTCCATGGCCGGCTCGCGGATGATGCGCCCCGCGTAAAAGACCATGGTCAGGCTCTTGCCCGAGCCTTGGGTGTGCCACACGACGCCGATGCGCCGATCGCCGGGTTGGGCGTCCTTGAAGGGGCCGGAGCCATACGGGGCGCGGGCTTCCAGGAGGCGGATGTTTTGGCTGGCGCGCAAGGTCTCTTGTACGGCCACTTGTACCGCGTGAAACTGGTGATAGCCGGCGACCTTTTTGTCCAGCCGGCCGCTGCCGTCGTCTTCATAAACGATGAAATCGCGCAGGAGCGCCAAGAGCCGTCCCCTCTCCAAGGCGCCCTTGATCAGCACTTCAAGTTGAGGGATGCCGGCATCCTCGTCCTTTTCGCCGGAGATGGTCCG
>JACIWY010000522.1 GCA_014360745.1 Chloroflexota bacterium | reverse complement strand
TATCAACCCTTTTCCGCCTTTGCCGGCAATCCGCTGCTCATCGATCCTCTGGCCCTGCGCGACGAGGGGTTGTTAACCGATGAGGACCTTTCCGTAACGCCCCCCTTCCCAGAGGATCGCGTCGATTACGGCCGGGTCATCGAGTACAAACAAGAGCTCGGGCAGCGCGCCTTTGCCGCCTTTCGACAAAAACGCCCTCGGCCTTTGATGCAGGAATTGGAGGCCTTTCGTGCTGACAACGCCTACTGGCTGGAGGACTATTGCCTTTTTATGGCCCTCAAGGCCCATTTCCGTTGGGCCAATTGGACCGGCTGGGATCGCGATATCGCCCTGCGCCGCAAAGATGCCGTCCATCATTGGCGACAGTTATTGGCCGAGCCCATCGAATACCACGCCTTTTTGCAATTCCTTTTTGACCGGCAATGGGCAGCCCTCAAGCGGTATGCCAATGAAAAGGGGTTACGCATCATCGGCGACATGCCCCTCTTTGTAGGGCACGATAGCGCCGATGTTTGGAGCCACCAGGAACTGTTCCGGCTCGATGAGAAGGGCCATCCTACCGTGGTCGCCGGCGTGCCCCCCGATTATTTCAGCGCCACCGGCCAACGCTGGGGCAATCCCCATTATCGTTGGGAGCGCATGGCCGAGAACGGTTACGAATGGTGGATGCAGCGGCTTCGCCGCGTCTTGGCGCAAGTGGATATGGTTCGCCTTGACCATTTTCGCGGTTTTGCCGGCTATTGGCAGGTGCCGGCCAGCAAAGAGACCGCTGCTGAGGGTCGTTGGGTCAAGGGGCCAGGTGCCGACTTTTTTCTCCGCGCCCAAGAGGTTTTGGGCAAGTTGCCCATTATCGCCGAAGATCTGGGCACCATTTCGCCCGACGTTCACGAATTGCGCGAGCGTTTCGGCTTGCCCGGCATGCGCGTCTTGCAGTTTGCCTTCGATTCCGACGCCAGCAACCCACACTTGCCCCATAACTACAAACCGGATACCCTGGTGTATACTGGCACCCACGACAACGATACTACCGTAGGTTGGTACGCCTCGCGTGACGAAAAGGTCCGTCACTATGTGCGAATTTATACCGGCGCCGATGACAGCCACATCCATTGGACGCTCATCCGGCTGGCCATGACTTCCGTGGCCGATATGGCCATCTTCCCGCTCCAAGACGTCTTGGGGTTGGGCAGCGAGGCACGACTCAACGTCCCCGGCCGCCCGCATGGCAATTGGGCTTGGCGCTTTCGTGGGGGCGACCTGCGCCCCGAGCTGGCCGATACATTGCGCGAGCTTGCGCGGATAAGCGGTCGTCTGCGAGGCCAACAGTGGGCAGAAACCGGCGACGCGGACGTGATCGAGTACGAACCGCCTTATACTGACCAGGAATTGCAAGAGATCGCCCGCAGTGATGAGCGGCGAGTTTTATAGCCTTGGCCTATATACTCAGCACAGACCATCAAGAAAGGGGAAGCTCAGATGAGAATCGCGGCTGTACGTTGTCGCCACCTCGTCGGTACCATGGAATTCCCGGGCGTGTTCTGGGAGGAACGACTGGGGCGCCCCGTGGATATCTATCCCGAGCATCGCGAAGCAGGCGCAGGCTGGTTGGAACCGGCTGGCGAGGGCAAGTATCGGATGCAATCCGGCTTCCTGGAAATCGAGACCGATGATGGGCTCGTAGGCTTGGGCGGCCCCATCACCATGAGCATCTCGCGTATCGTCTTGGAGGAGTTCAAAGGGCTGCTCATGGGCCAGGATCCTCGCGCCGTCGAGCGCATTTGGGACACTATGTACCGTATGTCCGTCCATGGGCGTAAAGGCCCGACCATGATGGCCATCAGCGCCATAGACTGTGCCCTGTGGGACATCCGCGGCAAGTGGGCCAACGCTCCCGTATATCGATTGCTGGGCGGCCCTACCCGCGACAAAATCCCGGCTTATGCCAGCATGCTCGGTTTTTCCGTCGAACCCCAAAAGGTGCTGGAGCGCGCCAGAGAGTACCGCCGCAAGGGCTACATGGCACAAAAGTGGTTCTTTCGCGCCACGCCGGCCCACGGTCGCGAGGGCATGGAACGCAACGAAGCCCTAGCCAGAGCCGCTCGCGAGGGGATGGGCCCCGATTCGGAGTTGATGCTCGACTGTTGGCAAAGCTGGGACCTGCATTACGCTCAGCTCATGGCCCCGCGCCTGGCCCCCTATGAGCCTCGTTGGATCGAGGAGCCGGTTATGGCCGACCAGTACGATGTCTGCGCACAAATCCGCCGCGCCATGCCTTTCCCCGTATCCAACGGCGAACACGAGTACACTCGCTGGGGCTTTCGTCGCCTATTGGAAATCGGCGCCCAAGACGTCCTACAGCCCGACATCTACTGGGCCGGCGGCATCACCGAGACGCAGAAAATAGCCGCCTTGGCTTCCGCGTACGACATTGCCGTTATCCCGCACGGCCATTCCAGCCATGCCACCGCCCATTTTTTGGCCTCTCAGTCGCCGCATCTTTGCCCATGGCAAGAATATTTGGTAAAGTGGAATTCCATTCACCAATTCTTCCTCAAAGATAAGGTAGAACCGGTGGATGGATACATCATACCGCCTGAGGCTCCCGGCATGGGCATGGCTATCGATGAGGGATTGGTAGAGCAGGAGACCGTCTTGGAGTAGGCC
>JACIWY010000521.1 GCA_014360745.1 Chloroflexota bacterium | reverse complement strand
ATCGCTGTGCCGGCCTATCATCTGGGCGGCTGGTACGACATCTTTTGCGGGGCCACCTTGCAGAATTATATCGACATGACCAAAGGCGCCGCCACCGACGACGCGCGTCGGGGGCAGAAACTCATTATGGGCCCCTGGCTGCATGGCCCTCTGAACAGCGTCGTGGGCGAGTTCGACTTTGGCTATCGCGCCTCCGATGCCATGGTCCTCACCTATGAGATCATGTGGCGTTGGTTCGACCATTGGCTCAAGGGGGAAGAGAACGGCATCATGGAGGAACCGCCGGTGCGCATTTTTGTCATGGGCCTTAATCGCTGGCGCAGCGAGAACGAATGGCCTCTAGCGCGCACCGTCTATACCCCTTATTATTTGCATAGCGACGGCGCGGCCAACACGTTGCACGGCGACGGCACCCTCTCGCCCCTTCCTCCTTCCGATGACGAGCCCACCGATCACTTTCTCTACGACCCTCGCGATCCCGTGCCTACCCGCGGCGGAGGGTTATGTTGCTCTCAATCGGCACTGCCCGCCGGCGCCTTTGAGCAGCGCCCGATCGAGGAGCGCCGCGATGTGCTCGTCTACACCTCCGCGCCATTAGATGCCGACCTGGAGGTCACGGGGCCTTTGCGCGTCATCCTCTATGCCGCATCCAGTGCGGTCGATACCGATTGGACCGCCAAGCTCGTCGATGTATGCCCGTCAGGTCGGGCCCGCAACTTGGCGGACGGCATTCTCCGCGCTCGCTATCGCCGGGGTTTAGAGCAACCCTCTTTACTGACACCGGGGCAGGTTGAGGAATATCACATCGATCTCGCCGCTACGAGCAATGTCTTTTTACGCGGCCACCGCATTCGGCTGGAGATCTCAAGCAGCAACTTTCCACGGTTCGAACGCCATTCCAACACCGCCAAGCCGGTGAGCCGCGAAGAGCAAATGGTAGTGGCCGAGCAAGTCGTGTGGCACGACGCGGCTCATCCTTCTCATATCGTGCTCCCCGTTATCCCGACAGGGAGGGAAGCTTTCCAAAACGCTTGAGGTGACCATGTCCAAAGTATGGCGCTCCCGTTGGCTCATTTTTCTTGGCCTGTCGCTGGCCACACTGGCGGCGGCCGTCTGGGCGCTGGTCGCCATGGGCCCAACGCTGCCCTTGCTCCTTCAAGTGGCGCTGCTTATCGCCCTATGGATCGCCGTGGCGCTCTTTTGGCGCCAAACGCGCCGTGAGGCGGAGCAACGCGATTTAGTGCTCGACATTGCCCAAGAGCTTTCCTCCAAGTCGGAACTGGGGGAGTTGTTCGACGCCATCGTGCAGACCATCCTGGAAGCGGTGCCCCTGGCCGACAAGTGCGTTATCCACTTGCTGGATGAATCGGGCCGCCGCCTCTATCCGAGCTATTCCTCCGAGTCGGACTTGGCCCAGGCCTTGGGCATGCCTTTGGGCAAGGGGATCGCCGGCCAGGCCCTGCAAGAACGCCGCACCCGCGTCATCGGCAACGTCCACGAGGAGCCGGGGTTCCTGCCCCTCGATTCCAGTCCTGATCTTTGTTCGCTCATGGTCGCCCCGCTTTATGTAGAGGGCAAGCTTCTGGGCACGATCAGCCTCAACAGCAAGACCTGCCACGCCTTTACCCGCGCCGACGAGGCGCTCGTCACTTTATTGGCCGCCCAAGCCTCCGCCGCCTTGTACCAGAATCAGCTCTATAACGAGGCCCGCCACGAGACACAATATGTCGAAGCCATCATCAATAACTTGAACGATGGCCTTATCCTGCTAGACGACGAACGTCGCGTCTTGCGCTACAACCCTTCGCTGGCACACATCCTCGGCGCCGACGTCCAAGACATCATCGGGCAACGCGTCGACGCCGAGAACGACCACGATGCCCTGCGTCGCCTGGCATATATCCTCGACCTTCCCGCCGATGACGAAGAGGCTGTTGACTATGAGCGCCGGGTCGAGTTAGAAGAGCCTCTCCGTGCCTTTTTACGGGTGCGTGTCTCGCCGGTCAAAGCTCGCGGTGGCCGCGTGGCTACCGTGGTGACCATCCACGATGAGACCGAGAGCTTGGAGCAGATACGTTCTGCCCAGAGCCTTCTCGCCGCGATCCCGCGCGAGATCGAGCCCACCCTCGATGCCATCGGCGGATACGCCACATTGATTCGCAGCCTCGCCGAGACCGACGAGCCCTCCTTGTCATCAGCGCGGGAATGGGCGGGGCGAATCCAGATGGAAAGCGCCCGCCTGATGCGCTTGCTCCAAGATTTGGACGATCTCAGCGCCCTCATGAACGGAGAATTGCCCCTGGAGCGCGAACCTCTTCGCCTGGCCGAGCTGCTCGCCGATCTGCAAGAAGAAATATCGAGGCGGGCGAGCCCGCGGAACGTCTCTGTGGAAATGCGTTACCCCTCCAACCTGCCCCCCATCCCTTTGAATGAGCGGTGTCTCTGGCGCACGTTGAACCATTTGTTCGACAACGCCTTGCGGCGCGCCAGTGAGGGTGGACACATTCTGCTCGACGTGCAGACCAACCTGGAGGAAGTAATCTTTACCCTGAGCGATGACGGCGCGCCCATCCCCCCATCGTGGGCTGCTCGCATCTTGCGCGGGGCGTTTGATGTCTATAGCGGGGCAAGCCCGTTCGGTGCTGAGCTGACATTGTATATTAGCTCTCGC
>JACIWY010000520.1 GCA_014360745.1 Chloroflexota bacterium | reverse complement strand
ACCGGCCTCCGGAGATTGCAACCTCCATTGCACGTATTGTTTCTACCACGATCGCCCGACCGATCCTTACAAAGAACAACGTCGTCGGCGTATGAGTAGCGAGGTGCTCGATGCCCTCATCCGCCAAGGGATGGCACTGGAACCTCGACACGCCACCTTTGGTTGGCAAGGTGGCGAGCCCACTTTGGCGGGCCTCGATTTCTTTGAACAAGTCGTCAAGTTGCAACAGAAGTACGGGCATCCGGGCCAGGCGGTCAGCAACGGGATGCAGACCAACGGCTTATTGCTCGATCGCGACTGGGCCCGCTTCTTGCGCGAATATCGCTTTTTGGTCGGCGTCAGCCTCGACGGCCCAGCGAGCTATCACGATATCTACCGCACCTTCCCCAACGGCTCTCCGACCCACGAACGGGTTATACAAGTGTTGCGCATGTTGCGCCAGTACCGAGTTGAGTTCAACATCTTGGCCGTGGTAAACCGAGTGACGGCCGATCATGGTCCCGAGATCTATGACTACTTTGTCTCTCAAGGCTTTGATTTCTTGCAATTTATCCCTTGCGTCGAAGTGGACCCTGCCACCGGCGAATTGACCGATTTTTCCGTCGAGCCGGAACGGTTCGGCGATTTCCTCTGCGCCGTGTTCGACCGCTGGTACAATGGTGGCGATCCGCAAACTTCGGTGCGCGACTTTGATGCTATTCTGGCCGTCTATCTAGGCCAACCTGCCCCTTTGTGTTGCTATCAAGAGCGATGCGGCAGTTACGTAGTGGTGGAATACAACGGCGACCTGTATCCCTGTGACTTTTTGGTCCGCCAGGATCTTTATTTGGGCAACCTGATGCGTACTACATTGGAAGAGGTGTTCCAAAGCGAAGCGTTGCAGCGATTTGCCGAGGCTAAAGCCGACCCACGCCCCGAATGCCAGGCTTGCCGTTGGCTGCCCCTCTGTCACCAGGGTTGCCCACGCTTTGTACACGCCATTGGCCGACGACAGCACTATCTGTGCCGGGCCTATCAGCGCTTCTTCGCCCATGCCCATGGGGCTTTTCTGGCCTTGCGCGACAGGCTCCAACAGCGCACCATGCTCGCCTCTCCCAACTCGTTAAAGGCTGAGAGTTCCCCGATGCCCGTCACGCCCCCTCGCCCGATTGGACGCAACGATCCCTGTCCTTGCGGATCGGGCAAGAAATACAAGCACTGTTGCGGCCGTCGCGGAGGCTGAGGCGCTTAGGAGAAAACAACAAGCCGATGAAAAACAAGGCGGGCATTCGAGCGCTTATCTTTGATTGGGGAGGCGTAATCCAGTGCACCGCCGACCAGCTTCCGCGCCAACAACTGGCGCGAGAGCTGGGATTAGCTCCGGAAACTTTGGAACAGGCTGTGTTCGGTAGCGAGGCCTGGGCCGAGGCCAGTCGCGGGCAACGCAGCGCCGAGGCTGCCTGGCGAATCATCTTGGCCGATCTAGGCCTGTCTGAGGAAAGCATGGCCGGTTGGATACAGCGCTTTTTCGCCGGCGACCGCCTGAACTATCGCCTGCTGGAGGGCATCCGCTGGTGGCGCGCCAAAGGCATCAAAGTAGGGCTGCTCTCTAATGCCCTTCCTCCTCTGCCGGAATCGATCCGCCGGCTTTGGGCTAAGGAACCAAACTCGGAGCATCTTCCACAACCGGCTTGCTGGGGCCTGCCGGGGTTCTTCGATGCCCAGGTATTCTCCTATCAAGTGGGTGTGCTCAAACCCGATCCTCGGGCTTACGAGGCCGTCCTATCTGCCCTGGATGTACCAGCGGAGGTTGCGCTCATGATAGACGATTCGGCCGACAACGTAATGGGCGCCAGACGGGTCGGGATGGAGGCCCTGTGTTTCCAGAACACCGAACGACTATTGGCGGACCTGGATCGATTAGGTTTACCCTTACCTCCCTTTGAAGGGGATTAGAAGCCCGGCCTAGAGCTAAACCTTTCCCTCGGGGCCTCTTTCAAGCTGACGGAATAGTAACGGATCTCTGCTCTCGTTTTCCCGAGCGGACCATAAAATAACCTATGAGAAGTAGATAAACAATAGAATTATCTTTTGATAAAACCCTTGGCAAGGGCGCTTCGATGGAGTATAATGGTGTGGAATGGTGGGGCCGGGTGGAGCCAAGTGGCACACATCCTCGATCGAACATACCCGGCCTTTCTTCTAGTGACTGCTGCACCACCGAGTTTTTGCCGCCCAGATTCCTGCCCAACTCTAGATCGGGCGGCTCGGACCTGCCATCAAGGAGCGCTTGGCGTGTTTCTCGGTGAATACTCGCACACGGTGGATGCCAAGGGACGTTTAACCATTCCAGCCCGCTTTCGCGCCGAGTTGGGGTTGGGCCTGGTTATTACCCGTGGGTATCAAAAATGCCTGGCCGTCTACCCTCAAGAAGAGTGGCTTCGGCTGGCCACCAAAGTAGCACAAATGCCCTCTACGAGCCGAGAAACAATGGCATACAACTATTTGATCTTCGCCAGCGCCTCCGAAGCGACGCTCGACTCGGCGGGACGGATCCTGATCCCGGCTTACCTGCGCGAGTATGCCGGCATAGAGAATCAAGTCACCATCGTGGGAGTGAACACTCATGTAGAGATCTGGTCGCCCGAAAAATGGCGCGAGACCGTGGCGCGCGCCAGCGAGAACTTGGAAGAG
>JACIWY010000052.1 GCA_014360745.1 Chloroflexota bacterium | reverse complement strand
AATTCCTATGTGCAAAAATGCCTTCCGTGGGGCGTTGGGCTGCCCTACTGCCCAACGCCCCACGCAGAGGAGGAAAGATGACCAGGCGGCAAACAAAAACGCTCTGGCCTGGCAGCCAGAGCGTAGCATGAGCGCGCGCAATCTGGTTTCGTTTTCTCAGAGCAACCGCCAGCCGCGCGGGATATACCACCGCCCTTGGAGGTCCCGCGCCAGCGGCACGTACATCGGCCAGCTCTGGAGATCCATCAGGTCATACTGCACCATGCGCTGCGAGACGCCGAATCGCTCGGCCAGCTCTGCCGACGAGAGAGGGCGATCCCTGAGCAACCGCATCATCTCGATCAACCGCACCGCGCGGCAGATATGGCCCGCCACCGTCACACCCGCGTAATCTGCATCGCGTACGCCCGCCCGCACATAGGGCATTCGTCTTCCCCCTCCTCCGCGCAGACCGGCACATACGCGCCGCAATCGCAGCGTATGCACCAGAGGCCGTTATGCCAGTACAAATCCTGGAAGCGCGCCATATTCCTGCGCCCGTCGCGCAGGATAATGCCGAGCGCCGCAACGTCGCGATGCGCAATCGCCGGCGATGTCCCCAGCAGATCCGCCAGTTCCGACAGGGTGATGCCCGGGTTCTCGCGGACCAACGCCTCTATTTTCAGCAACCGCTCTTTTCTCTCCGGGCTAAGACGGGTCATTTTTCACCTCGCGGGTCATTTTTCACCTCGCCGAACCATTCCTGAAAATCCCCCAGCCGCAGGATGACCAGATCGGCCTCGTGGTGCCGCCCCGATTCGTGCAGCACCAGCAAAGGCAACAGGCCGGAGGGACAATTGCTCTCGGCCTGGAGCATAGCCTCTTCAATCCATTGCGGCAATTTTTTTCTGTGCTTCACCTCCACGGCGAACGCCGTCGTCACCACGTCCGGCCCCGCCTCCCCCGGCGCGCGGTTGCTCACCCGTTGCCCCCGCAGTCTCCCGGCCACCGCGCGCTCCACGTCCTTCCACGTCTTGCTCATCGGTCTTCCTCCGCCATTCCGTAGAGCCGGCATTCGCGCGCGCTCAGCAAATAGGATTCCTCCGCCCGCAAAAACGCCTCGTGCAATCCCTCCCAGCGCTCTTTCGCCGCCGCGCGCTCGCGCTTTATCCGCCATAACAACTGCCGCGCCCGCCTGTCGTCGGCGTGCTCGCCGCAATAAGCCTCGCCTTTGGCCACGCGCTCGTTGAGCGCCTGCAGCGCGTTCCAGGCCTCGTCCGCGGCGGCCAATGCCTCCTCCGCGCGGGCGCGCGCCTCCGCGCGGCGATGCGCCAAGAAAAACAGGTGATCGTTTTCGGCCATCGTCTACGCTCCGATCTGTGACGGATGGAACAGATGGAACAAATGGAACAGATTTTTTAGAAAAGTCCCTTACGCGAGGCCCGTATAGCGTTTACTTTTCCAAAAAAACCGTTCCAATCCGTTCCTCCGTTCCACATATGCTAGAAAGGCAATGGCTCTTCCTCGGCATCATCCGCGGCGGTCAAGCCAATGCCCCGCCATACCCTCGTGCGTGTACCGCTAATCCTTACATTGTCCTGTTTGCATCCTCGCGCCCGCAATGCCTCCCCCCACGCCGCGCCGTACAGCGGCTTCTCGCCGTTTTCTTTGCACCAGGCCTCGTATTCGCGGCGCAGCTCGCCGGCCGGTACCATGGCCCGTTCCGACAGCAGGCAGCAGGACAGGATGAACTCCCGCAGGGGGTCTTGCGCCAGTCGGTACTGATCGGTGGCCCGGCGCACGCGCTCCGGCACGGCCAGGCCCTGTCGCTGCCAATCGAGGCAGCCCCGCACGGCCCAGGCCAGGATCGCCGCCCTGGCCGCGTCGTCGTTTTTCAGCGTCATTTTGAGGGTCGGATCGCGTTTTCCCTCCGGCACGACGATCTCGAAGGGCACGCGCAGGATACGTCGCCACATCGCCGCGTCGTCGTGCTGGATTTCGGGCGCGTGGTTGGCCGCCAGCCAGAGCTTGAATTGCGGCGTGAACTCAAACTCGCTCTGGTAGAGGAAGCGCGCCGTCACCGTGTCGCCGCCGGTGAGCTGTTTCACCAAGCCCTCGGCCAATCGTTTGCCCTCGTCTACCTCGATGCTGGCCACAAAGCGCGCGCCGGCCAGCCTGGCGATGTCCGGGCGCGGCCCGCCGACGAAGGAGCGCGAGAGGAAGGTCTCGAAATCGGCGGTGGTGGCGTAATCGCCCAGCATGGCCTTGAGCGCCTCTAGGAAGGTGCTCTTGCCCGAGTTCGTCGGCCCGTGGACGAAAAAGAGCTTCTCCTCGCGGCAATCGCCGGTGAGCGAGTAGCCCGCCGCGCGCGCCAGGAAGGCGATCAGCTCCTCGTCGTCGCCCGTCGCGTCCCTCAGGAAGCGCTCCCACAGCGGGAAGGTCGCGTCGGGGTCATAGCGCGCGGGCGCCATGCGCGTGATCAGGTCGTCTCGGCTATGGGGCCGTAGCTCTCCGGTGCGCAGATCGACGGTGCCGTTGAGGCAATTGAACAGCCAGGGGTCGGCGTCGAGCGCGGCGCGGGTCAGGGCGATCTCCGGCTCCGTTTGGGCCAGTTTCAGCATGGCCGCCAGGCGGCCGGCGTTCTCGGAGGCGAGGATGAAGCGGAAAAGCCCTTTGCGTTCCTCTCGCTCGTCTATGGCCGACAGCTCGTCGAGCATGGCCAGCACCGTCTCTTTGGCCAGGCGCATGGCTTCGCCGTCCTGATCCTCCTCCCACCGCGTTCCGTTCCAGATCAGCCAGCGCTCCGACGTGCAGTCGAAGCGGATTTTGTCGTGGTAGCGATCTACGAAGCGCCTGGCGTTGCCCAGGTCGGAGCGATGGTAGGCCGGGCGCGCGGGCTCGTACCTGGCGATGCTGGCGGCGATGCGCCGCACCTCGTCTGTTTCTAGCGGCGGATCGCACCGCCGGGCGTTTTCGGCCAGCAAGGCGGCCTCGATGGCCTCCGCCGTCATGCCTCGCCGGCGCATCGCCCCCGCCAGGCTGGCCAAGGTCGCGTTGCGTTGGCCCTCGGCGATGCGCTCCTCGCCTCCGGTGGCGGGCGCGGATCGGCCCGCCGGTTTGGCCATGAGCTCGGCCAACGCCGTTGGCAGCGGCGCGACGGCGCGCTCGTCGGGCGAGTAGCCATAGGCCCATTGGTATTCGTTGCCGTTGGGGTGCACGGACGGCGGCGCGATCACATAGCCGCCGTCCGCCTTCACGTCCAGCCCCTCGCCCAGAGCGCCGGCGGAGCAACGCGCGCCCCCGCGTGAGCGAAAATACAGATGCAGCCCGCCCCCGCCCGTCTCGGCGGTCACCGTCTCGAGCGCCTCGCGGCCTAGCCTTTGCAGCAGGTCGCGCAGCGATTCGTCGCCGCCCGCGCGCGGGTCGACATCCAGGACCGCCAAGCCAGACGCCCCGCAGGCGAGGCCGATATTGGCCTCCGGCCAGCGGCGCCACCAGCGGCGGATCGTCTCCGGGTCCGTCGTCGCGTCCTTGACGCCATGGGGCGTGAGGGGCGCTTTCCCCCGCGGCCGGCAGGGGAAAACGCGCCAGCCGCGGCGGGCGTAGGCTATTGCCGCGTCAAGCAGCGACATCATCGTTTCCCCGCGGCCTCATCCCGCGCGAGCCGGCGCCTCCCCCCGCAGGTGGCGCAGGGCGACCATTCCGCGTCGCCATGGCATTCGGGGCATATAACGTAGGCCTTTTCGGGGCGTTTTTGGGGCAAATCCTCGGCTTCCAGCCATAGCCGTTTGGCGTCCCGCCATAGGTGTTGTTCGGCGTTCGTCATGGCATTCCTCCATGAGAGGGCCCGCCGGAGATCGCTCCGGCGGGCTGGGGGTGACTAGAACGGCAGATCTATCTCGTCCGCGCTTGGCAGCGCGTGGTCCGGCAACGCGCTCTCCGCGGGCTCGACGCGCCGCGACCAGGCGTTGGCCCATTCCTCGGCCTCGCGCCAGTACTGTGTGGTCTCCTCCAAGACCTCCAGGCCGACGAAGAGGGCGCCGATCTCCTGGGGCGTCATCTTGTCGCGCAGGCCGATGGCCGTCGGCTCGGTGATCTTGGAGCTTTCGCTGCCCTCGCCAACGGTGGAAAAAACGGGGCTGCCGTCCGGGTGGCGCTTCGGCCCCACGGTCAGCCAAAAGGCCCGATAGGGGTAGCGCCCTTTGCGCCCGGCCCGCGCCGCCAATTTGTTGGCCGGCGCGAGCACGCAGCGATTGAACTGATTGAGCACCGTGTCGCCCGCGCGGCTCGGCGAAAACGCCCGCGAGACGCTGCCGCGCATCGTCAATACGACGGGCCGCGGCGCGGCCAAGTTTTTGACCACCGCCAAAATCTGCAGCTTGCCGCTGGGGCGCCCCGCCGCTTTGGCCTGGTCGTATTGATCCCAGGGGTAGAGCTCGTAGGTGTCGCCATCGCGCACCACCCAGGCGCGCCGCGAGCGGATCAGCGCGATGGTGATGTCGCGCGCGAACCAGCCCGCCGTCTCCTCGCCGTTGGGGTGGGTCAGCGTCCCCCGCGTCCAACCCTCGATCTCGGCCTCGTCGTCCAATCCCGCGCCGTCGGCGGGCATGAACCAGCCGCCGGTGTAGGGCACGCCGCCGAGCCGTTTGAGCTGCGGGTTGCCGTGCACCCATTGGATCCAGGGGTAGCCCTGGCCCGATGTTTCCACCGTGTCCTGATCGATCCGGTCAATCGCGTCCAGCCATGTCTCTGTCATCTTTCTCTCCTTTGCGTATGCTTATATCAGCCGCTGTTGTCCCGCCGCCTCGCCTGCAGCGTTGATGATGGCCGCCGCCTCGGCGATGGCCAGGTCGCTGGCGCGCGGAATGCCCATGTCGTCTCGCGCCTGCGCCCAGGCCAGCAACGCCAGCGCCTGCGCGTCCGTTAGTTTTTTCGAGCTGTCCACGCCGTACACGTACCGCAATAGGCTGTAGCGGCATTGCGTTCTCATATCCCGCGGTTCGGACGGGAACAGCGCCTCTAGCGCCCCGATCATGGCGCCCCGTTGCCCCGGCGTTGCGGTTTTGCCCTGCGCGGCGAACAGGGCCGCTTTCCGCTGCAGCCATGACCGCACCTGTTGGGGCGTTCCCGGTCTTTTGACCGAAGCCCGCCCGTCCGTTTTTGGCGTTTCCCTATCCGCCTCGGCCAAGCCCGCCGCGAGCGCCTCGGCCTCCTCGGCGGTCATGACGTTCCAGTCGACGTTCGGTCCGATGTGGGTTCCCATGGTTGCCTCCGCGCTGTCCCTTGTCGCAGGCGCTCAACACGACCAGGGCCGCGACAATGAATAGTAGAATGTCCATTATTCCCGCCTATCGCGCGTCTGTCCGCGCCGGCGCCCGCCGCAACTGTTTCCAACCGCCGCGTGGGCCGCGTCGGTACGCGCGCAGCCGGGGCATCCGCAGGCGCAAAACATCGATAATCGCCAATGCTCGATCCTCATCGCAAGCGAGCGTAATACCTACCTCGTCTACTAGCTCATTGCCGACCGGCGCTACGCCGCCGAGCACGGGGCCGATCAGAACCCCGGCGAGATCGCCGAGCGCCGCAAGATCGTATATGTTGAGCGCGTACTCGCCCGCCATGCCGTCCATCATCGCCACCTGTCGCGCAGATGATCCCCGCGTCGCTCCTCAGCCCGCGAGATGCCGCCGGACACGTAACAACAGCCGTAAACGAGGGCGAAGCAGACGATGCCGATGCCGATGAATACGCACAATGCTGTGTTCATGGCTTTCTCCCCGCGCTCTTGTCCGCCGCGTTGTCATCGCGCGGCGCGCCGTCGCCCCGCGGCATATCGCCGATCCGTTTCACGTAACAGTCTCCGATCAGCCAGCCGCAACGCGCGCACGCTTCCTGCGCGCTGTCGGCCTGCACTCCGAACGCCTGCTCGTGTGTAATGCGGTTCATAACGTTGTACCTAGCCATGTTTCACCTCCCCGCGCAGATCCACGACGCCCTGGCCGTCCAGCCAGGCGCGCAACGACTTCAGCCCCTCGCCGACCACCTTATAGGCTGCATCCGCCGTGTGCAGCCAGGCCTCGCCCTTGCGCCACGAGACGCGCAAGATGCTGTCGGCGCGCAGATACCAATTACCTTCCCCGAATGCATCACAGACTGCGATCCACATGTTCTTATCGCTCATCGTTTGCCTCCTCTGCCATGTTTACCTCCGTCTGTAGTGATACCCGTCCCATGCGGCGATGATGCGCTGCGCCTCATCGGCCTCGCGGATCGCCGCGTCCAACAGCTCTCGCGCCCTCTCGTCGCGGGTCAAGTCGCGGGCCATCTCTAGCCGTGACTTGAGCCGTCCGAGCGCCCATAAGGGCGCCTCGGTGATCCGCAGCTGCCCATCTGCTATCCTGCGCTTGCTCCAAATGCACCTCCTGTACATCGCTCCCACACCGGCGGCACTACATCCGTCGGCGCGGGAGGCCACACGCGTATATATCCGTCCCGCGCGATGATCTTGGGCACGCGCCGGGCCGCCGTCAGGAAATGGGTGATCTCCAAGTGGCGGTCCAGATCGGCCCAGGAAAACGCGGTCGCGTCGAGCCGGTGCCCGCGCACCCCGATGACCATGAGCCCGCAAAGTCCGCTCTCCCCGTCGCAGCCGATGACCAATGCCGTCTCGCGCGAGCGCGAGTACCACACGTCCAGATCCGCGCGCCGTTGCCGCCGGATGATCTCCAATGCGCTTGTGCCATGGCTGCCCACCGCGTGCCCGTCCGCGCGCTCGCGGATGGCCACGCCGGGCGCCAGGGCGATGAGCGCGATCAGCCCGCAGGCCGCCAGGATGGGGCCGAGGGATAGGTTGGGTCGCTCTAGTTCCGCTGTGGCCATCGCTGCTCCTCCCCTGTCATGTCCGCCAGCGCGCGCCAGATCTCCGCGGCTGCCCGCAACAGCTCCTGGCGCATGTACTCCCAGGCCTGATTGCCCGGCGCCATGTTTTTGCGGTTGCGGATCGTTTGCGCCAGCTCGTCTAGTTCATCCGCCAAGTTGTCTAAATGCTCATCGAGGGTCACCGCTGTTTTCATCCTCCGCCGTATGGCTGTCCGTTTCGGTCGCCGCCCGCGACGGCTGCTCGGCCGCGTCCAGTATCGCCGCGATCCATGGCGCCGCTTGGCGCGCGAGCCACCGCGCGTGTTCCGGCCCGCGCAGATTCGACGTTATGACATACCGTTCTTGCTTTGTCTTCATCGGATTGTTTTTTGATTGGTGTTACGCAAAGGGTAATGTCTAATTGGATCATTATTGATGTCTGATAAGATCAGGCATCTCATCGAAAAAAAGAGAACGCGCCCATTCGCCGAGACGCAGTATGATTCGCGCCATAAAGGTCTCCGTAACGGGCCATTCCCCATCACGAATACGATATAGGTGCCTGGTTGAATAGCCCGTCTTTTCCGCGAGTTCTTCCAGAGTAAGTCCCTGTTCCTCGGCCCATTCAAACAGCCGCGTTTTCATCTCTCTCTGATCTGTCATTTGCTCTGCCTAATCTGTCATCTGATCTGCCTGATCTGTTAGATAGTATAGCAAAGAAATGACACAATGTCAAGCATTTGTGCTATAATGTCTGATAGATTTTCAGAGAAAGGGCGGTCCCATGGCCAATGCACAGCAGTTCACGCCGCTGGCGCGATGGTTGCTCGCTCGATTAAATGAGCACAATCTATCGGCACGGGGAGCGTCAATACAGGCAGGTCTCAGTCATAGTATGTTTTCATATTATCTCAGAGGGGGTCGGCCATCCCCGGAAACATGCAAAAAACTGGCCCGCCTATTCGGTGAGCCCGATGAATTGGTGCTTCAACTTGCCGGCTATATCAAAGCCCCACCGGATCAGGAGGTCTTTCTGCGTCGTATAGCGGAAATAACGGCCAATTGGACAGATGATGAAAAAGAGCGTTTTTTACGGATGGCTCGGGAGTTTGGCCGGCGAGAGCGATAAGGGACGATGGCAGTTCGGGGTTGATTGCCCACAGCCTCCAATAGAGGGAGAGAGCCCAATAATACCTTCCCGAGCTCGATGATAAAGTGTCTTCGCTTACCATAGTTAGTGGCTCCTTTCGCGATCGATGGCTCCGAGGCGCTGAGTAGAACAAATGTTCTACCCATAATTATAATGCAGAAAAGGCAAATGTAAAGAGCCTGCCGTTCACAAAAGTGAACGGCAACTGTAGAATAATTCACCCGGAGGGAACATGAAGAAAGGTTGTCTAATCGCCTTGGCAGTCGTCGGGGGGCTCGTGGTTATCATCGTCATAGCGCTTGCTTTGGGTGGCAAAGCGCCCCAGAAATCCGCGTCCGAAACGGCCATAGCGCCGGCCGGGACGCCTTCTCCCAAAGCGACCGCCGCTCCCACCGAGGCCCCTTCAACTGAAACGCCTCCTCCTAAAGCGACCGCCGCTCCCACCGAGGCCCCTTCAATGGCCGGCATAGGAGATCGCGTTGAATCTGCGGGTATTGCTCTTACTGTGGTAAGCGTGACCAAGGCAGATCAGATCAGTACCTTTCTAAAACCCTCTAGCCCCGAAAAGGAGTATTTGGTGATCGAAGTGATCATCGAAAACACCTCTCGGGATCAGCCGGCGCCTTACAACCCGTTATATTTCAAGGTCAAAGATGCGGACGCCTACGAATACAACACCGCCATTTTGGCTCCCGACCCCGCGCTTCAATCGGGCGAATTGGCCAAAGGCGCCAAAGTGCGGGGCAAAGTGGCTTTTGAAGTGCCCAAAACAGCCACCGGGTTTGTCGTCAGCTATCAGCCATTGGTGATTTTGGGCGGATATGAGACGATCTATGTAGATTTGTCCCAATGACCGTTGCCTGGGCCTACATTCGCGTTTCCGGCGATGAGCAGGCCGACCGGGGCTTGCCCGTCGCCGGCCAGCGCGCCGAAATAGAGCGCTACGCGCGCGACCATGGCTATTATCTCGAGCGCGTCTTTGTCGACGAGGCCCGCTCCGGCGGCACCGACGACCGCGAGCAATTCCGGCGCATGATGTACGAGGCCCATCGCGATCCCGCGCCGTGCGAGGTGATCCTGTTATGGTCCTGGTCGCGCTTCAGCCGCGACCAGACCGACGCCCACTACTGGAAGGCCAGCCTGCGGCGTCATGGCGTGCAGATTGTGGACGTGTCCGGCGAGGTGCCCGCCATCGAGGGCTTCGAGTACGTCCTCGAATCGCTGATCCACTGGCGCGACGAGCAAAAGCGCGGCGAGATAGCCCGCGACGCCCGCCGCGGGCAGCAGACCCTGGCGCGCATGGGTTATGTGCCCTCGGGCGCGCGCCCGCCGCGCGGGTTCGTGGCGCGGATGGAGCGGGTCACCATCGAGGGCCGCGAGCGCGTCGCGCGCCGCTGGGTGCCCGATCCTGAGACCTGGCCTCTCGTCGAGCGCGCCTGGCAGATGCGTTTGCGCGGCGCGTCATACAAGGATATATTGCGCGAGACGGGGCTCTACAAATCTCCGGGCTGCCTGAACACCTTTTTCGCCAACCCCATTTACAAGGGCGAATTATGGTTCGGCGGCACCGTGATCAAAACGCAGGCGGTGGTCACCGAGGAGGAATGGGAGCGGGTGAACGCGGATAGGGGGAAGCGGCGCTCCGGGGCTTATGCGCGCCGGCAAGGCGGCGACTTCCTGCTCAGCGGGCTGCTAACCTGCGCCCGCTGCGGCTCCGCTCTCTGCGCCGGGCACAGTTACAGCCACCGTCGCAACGATGGCTACGAGCGCAGCGAGTGGCGCTACTACCTCTGCGTCGGTCGCAAGAGCCGCTCCGACTGCGATTTGCCCTACATCGACGCGGCCAAGCTGGAAGCGGCGGTGATGGAACACCTTTTTACGCGCATTCTCAGCGCGGACAACCTCCGCGCCTGTTCGGCGCAGATCGCCGAGCGACGCAACGCCGAGCGACCGGCCATCGAGGCCCGCTTGGAAGCGGCTCGGAAAAAGATCACGGAGATAACGCGGCGGGTAGACCGCCTGTTAGATGCCATCGAGGACGCGCCGGACAACGCCCCGCTGGTCGCTCGGTTGCGAGAGCGCGCCGCCGCGCTCGACGCCGCGCGGCGGGAAGTGGCCGAGCTTGAAGCGCGGCTTCAGGAGCCCCGTATCGCTGTCGATGTAGACGCGATCCGCGAAACCCTCCAGGAGGCTTTCCGCAACGGTTCTCCCGCGGAAGCCCGCGAGATGCTCAAAGGCATTGTGGAGAATATCATCGTGGACTATGAGGAGGCGATAGTCCAATTCAAATTCCCTTTTGGCTGCGCGACTCAGCTATGATCAGCGCCCCCTTGGGGGCACTGAAAACCTCAGGTTTATGTTCAACGTCGGCCCCGCCCTTGGTGGGGCTCTTTTCTGTCGTCTCATGGAGGTTGTCTCCTCATGACCACGCCCTGGCACATCGCCCAGGGGCCTGATCCCTCTCCGGAACTGTGGCGCGCCGTGGGCGGCCATCCCGTCGTGGCCCGCCTGTTGGCTCTGCGGGGCCTCACCGATCCCAGCGCGGCCGCCGCTTTCCTCAACCCCAGCCTCTACCATCCGGCGCCCCCCGGCGAATTGCCCGGTATAGAGACATTGTGTCGCCTAGTTCGCCAAGCCGTTGCCGCCGGGCAGCATCTGCGTATCTGGGGCGACCTGGATGCCGACGGTCAGACGGCCACGGCCTTGCTGACTGAGGCATTGGCTGCGCTAGGCGCCCGTGTCGATTGGGCCCTCCCGCGCCGCGGCGAGGGGCATGGCCTGCCTCGCAGTGCGGTCGAACAAGCCGCCGCCGACGGCATCGACCTCTTGATCACTTGTGACACCGGCATCGGCGATGCCGATAACGTCTCCTTGGCCAAGCGACTCGGCCTGCAGGTCGCCATCACCGACCACCATGACCTTCCTCCTCGCCTGCCCTCGGCTACGGCTATCGTTAACCCCAAGATGCTGCCTATGGGCCACCCCCTGCGCGAGCTCAGCGGGGTTGGCGTGGCTTATACCGTAGCCCAGGCTCTACTCGAGGGGACCGCTTCGGAAAGCTTGCTAGAGGAGATGCTGGATCTGGTAGCTCTCGGCCTTGTCGCCGACGTATCCCTCCAGACGGGCGATGTTCGCTACCTCATCCAGCGCGGATTGGGTCAACTGCGTCGCACCAGACGCCCGGGCTTGGTGGCCATGAGCCACCAAGCGGACATCGACCTAGTACACGTCGATACCACGGATATCGGCTATGCGCTGGCCCCGAGGATGAACGCCGCCGGCCGGCTGGCCGACGCCGCGGATGTCGTCCGTCTGCTGCTCACCCGCGACCCGGAGGAAGCCGAGGTCCTCGCCGGGCGCCTGGAAGCCTTGAATCGCGACCGTCAAGCGCGGACGGATGCCCTCCTGCGCCAGGCCGTAGAGTTGTTACAAAGGGAACAAGCCGCCCGCCAACCCATTATCGTCCTCGAAGGCCAGGGCTGGGAGCCGGGCATCTTGGGGCCTGTGGCCGGCGCGCTGGCCCGCGCCTACGGCCGCCCGACCGTCCTTATCGCTCACCGCCCGGAACAACCCAGCGTGGCCTCGGCCCGCTCTATCCCGGGCTTTGACATCCATGAGGCTATCGTCGCCCAGGGCCAACATTTGCTGCACGAAGGCGGCCACCCCATGGCCGCAGGTTTTGCCGTCGAGCGTGAGCGGGTGCCCCATGTGCGCCACGGATTGCTCCAATGGGCCGAACGTCATCCCCCGCCCGAGCCGCCCCCGTTGCAGGTTGATCTTCTTCTACCTTGGGAAGAAGTCGGCCTCGACCTGGCCAGGGAGGTGGCCCGTTTGGCCCCCTTTGGCCCGGGCAACCCTACTCCACTTTTTATGCTTCAAGGGGGCATGCTTCTGCGCGCCGAAGACGTCAGCCGCACTCAAGAGACGCCCCATCGCCGCCTTTACATCGAGGGGCCGGGCGAGCATACCCTCGCCTTCATCTGGTTCAACGCCGGCGAGCTCCCCCCTCTTGGCGAATCGGTGGACGTCACCTTCCATCTGCATGTGGATTATTACCACGGCGAAGCACGCGCTCAACTAGAATTGGTCGCCTGGAGAGAGGCGGCACCGCGGGAGGAGCCTTCCGCGGCCCCCCTGGTGGCCGGGCGCCAGGTGATAGATTGGCGCACCTGTCCCGACTGGCGCGAGCGATGGCACGAACTTGTTCAAACTCTGGGGTCGAACTTGGTCGTTTGGGGAGAGGGAATGCACATCTCGATCGAGGGTGCCCTATCTCGTATAGAGCTTCCTCATGACGCCATAGCCGCGCTGGCTATCGCCACACCCCCGCCCGATCCCGACACTCTTCGTCGCGTCCTCGAACGCACCCAGCCATATACCCTTTACCTGTTACCCGGCGACGGAAGCGATACCCCCTCGGCGGACGAATTCTTGCGCTGGGTCGCCGGCATGGTCCGCGTCGCCCTGTCTCAACACGATGGCTGGATCGATCTGGAACGCATGGCCGCGCGCGTCGCAGCCAACCGCGTTACGGTAATGGCCGCCCTCTGCGTGTTAGAGGAGAAGGGCCTCGTGGCCCTACGCTTTGAGGCCGGTCGCTGGAGGGCTTATCGCCCGGAAGAAGCGCCCCCGAAAATACCCATCTCTCGCTTGCCCGCCGCATGGCTCGACGTCCGGGCCAACTCTGTTGCCGAGAAGCCGAACGATGATCCTCGCGGCCGGCTCCTATACCTTTTGCGCGAGATGCGCGCCTATCGCCAAACATTCGCCGAGGCGCCAGTGGAATTCCTGCTCGGCACAACCCGATAAACTTGCCCCCGTTTGCCCTCTGTGTTACCCTTGAAACATCTCGTTTGCCGAGATTTATTATGCGAGCCTTGCCAAGATCATAGCGGGCCCCTTTGGAGATGCATCGATGGGCGTTCAATTGGAAATACCCAAAGAAGAACTGGTCGCTTTTTGCCGTCGCAACCACATCCGTCGCTTGGCACTGTTCGGCTTCGTCCTGCGCGACGATTTCAGCCCGGAGAGTGATGTGGATGTGCTACTTTTTCTTGCACCAACACACGGAATCGCAAGCGGCGTACTGTTCCGGCGATACCGCCACAGGAATCCAGACGATATCACCTGTGCAAGTTTTCCAAGCCTTTTCAATAGCAACTCTATTAGATATCATATTTGCTGCACTTTGTGACAATTTAAGCCGATCGGCTTCATGACGTGGTACACTAATATACACAGTCGTCTGATTATCAGCTAAAACCCTTAGCAATGCTACGGCTGCTACGCAAACTAGAACAAAAAGAATCATTGTTTCCCAAATAGTATCTACTTTCCAGCCCAAGATATTCATCGTTCTCTCCTTGGCGCAGCAGTACCGCAAGGGTAAACCTAAACAAATCTAACTCTAATATACTGCTCTTTGTTGAATATGTCAAGGTGATTTCATGATAATTTTATGACGTTTTAGATTATTCCCTTA
>JACIWY010000519.1 GCA_014360745.1 Chloroflexota bacterium | reverse complement strand
GAAGAGAAAAACGATCCCGAAATGGCCCGACAACTGGCCGTCCTGGCCGATGTCTTTGTCAACGACGCCTTTGGCGCTGCCCATCGCGCTCATGCCTCCACCGCAGGCGTGGCTGACTATTTGCCGGCTGTGGCGGGCTTTTTGCTGGAAAAAGAAATCGAATTCTTGGGCAATTCGCTGGAAAATCCCGATCGCCCGTTTGTGGCCATCCTCGGCGGGGCGAAAATCTCGGACAAAATCGGCGTCATCGACAACCTGCTCGGCAAAGCGGATAGTTTGCTCATCGGTGGCGGCATGGCCAACACCTTCCTAAAAGCTAAGGGCTATGAGATGGGAGATTCCTTGGTCGAAGAGGACAGCGTAAGCCAGGCCAAGGAGCTTATGGCCAAGGCCGGGGATAAGTTATTGCTCCCTGTAGACTTGGTTGTGGCCAACGCCTTCGCCGCCGATGCCCAGAAAAAGATCGTGCCCGCCGATGGCGTTCAGCCCGGCTGGCGCGCCCTGGACATCGGGCCCAAGACGGTTGATCTTTTCCGCGAAAAGGTCAAGAGCGCAGGCACCGTGGTCTGGAACGGGCCTATGGGGGTGTTTGAGTTGGCTCCCTTTGCCGAGGGAACCTTCGCCTTGGCCAGAGCCTTGGCCGAAAGCAAAGCCAAGACCATCATCGGCGGGGGTGATTCGGTCTCGGCCGTGGAGCAGGCCGGTGTGGCCGACAAGATCAGCCACATTTCCACTGGCGGCGGCGCCTCCTTGGAATTTCTCGAGGGCAAGGAACTGCCCGGCGTGGCCGCGTTGGACGACAAATAGCCGCCAACGCCTCTTGTTATAGAGAAAAACGACGGGATGATGGAAAAAGGGGGTGAGATGGCTCTCATCCCCCAAAAAGCGTTGCGCGGCGGACAAAACAATGGATAGAATCAGACGGGTCGCGGTAACTACCAGCGGAAACGACAGCCCGGGGTTTAATGCTTGTATTCGGGCTGTGGTGCGTATGGCCCTGCATTACGGTTGGGAGCCCTGGGGCATTCGCACCGGGTTCGCCGGTCTGTTGGCCGGCGATCTCATGGTGCTCAATTCACGCTCGGTAAGCCACATTATCGGCGAAGGCGGCACTTTTTTGGGAACCTCTATGGAGCGCGGCATCGATCGACCGCACGGTCTGCGCGACATGTTGCGCAACCTCAACGAAGCCGGCATCGACGCTTTGGTCGTCATCGGCGACCTGGAGGCGCTGCGCACCGCCAAAGCCCTGGACGAAGCGGGCTTTCCCACCGTGGGTGTGCCCGGCACCATCGAGAACGACATCTGCGGCACCGATTTCACCATCGGTTTTGATACCGCCCTGAACACCGCCCTCGATGCTCTGGACCGCATTCGCGATACGGCCACAGCCCAAGAGCGGGCTTTTCTCATCGAGATGGTGGGCGAACATTCAGGACACCTGGCCCTCATGGCCGGCATTGCTGGCGGCGCCGAGCAAGTTTGCATCCCTGAGGTGCCCTTTACGCTAGAGCATGTGGCCGAGGAAGTGGCCGATGCCTATGTGCGAGGCAAAAAACATTGCGTGATCGTCGTGGCCTCAGGGGCCAGGCCGCCAGCAGCGGACATTGCCGAATATCTGAACGCCAATCGCGAACGCACCGGCTTCGAGGTTCGTCTGACGGTGCTCGGCGACATCCAGCGCGGCGGAGCGCCAATGGCTTATGATCGTTTTCTGGCCACACGCCTTGGCGCGGCCGCCATCCAAGCGTTGCATAGTGGCGTCAGTGGGTTGATGGTGGGCCTTCTCGACGGCGAATTGGTCAACTCTCCCCTGGCCGAGGTCACTGAATGCCCCCGTGAGATCGACCCCGCCTACTATGAACTGTCCGAGCTACTGGCCCGCTAGCCTAAGCTTGGAAACAGGGGCGATAGGCGAAGCATCTTCACGTTGCTAGTTATTGGTCTGCTCCCTGCTGCAACTGCGCAGCCACCGCTGCCGCCGCACGGGCCACCACCTCCGGATCGCCCAGGTAATAATGCTGGATCGGCTTGAGTTCCTCATCCAACTCGTATACCAAGGGAATGCCGGTGGGGATATTCAGTTCGGCGATCTCGTCATCTGAAATATTATCCAGATACTTGACCAGCGCCCGCAAGCTATTGCCATGGGCAACGATCAGCACCCGCTTGCCGGCGCGGATCACTGGCGCAATCGCCTCGTGCCAATAGGGCACCATACGCGCGACCACATCCTTCAAACACTCGGTCGACGGCAACTCCTGCGGCGAAAGATGGGCATAACGCCGATCGTACTTGGGATGCCGTGGATCATCCTCCGCAAGGGGCGGAGGTGGGATGTCATAGCTGCGACGCCAAATATGCACCTGCTCCATTCCATGACGCTCCGCCGTCTCGGCCTTGTTGAGGCCCGTGAGCGCGCCATAATGACGCTCATTGAGCCGCCAGTCGCGCTGCACCGGGATCCACATCAGGTCCATCTTGTCCATGATGATCCATAACGTGCGGATGGCCCGCTTGAGCAATGAGGTGAAGGCTATGTCAAATGTATAGCCCTCCTCCAATAGGAGGCGGGCGCCCTCGGCCGCTTCCTTGATACCATTCTCCGACAGGTCTACATCCACCCAGCCGGTAAAGCGGTTCTCCAGGTTCCAAATGCTTTGGCCATGCCTGACA
>JACIWY010000518.1 GCA_014360745.1 Chloroflexota bacterium | reverse complement strand
ATCGACTGGCGCGCCATACGGGCTTATCCTGCCTGGGCCCATCTGTTCGATACCTATGATCCGCAAGCCCTGGGGGGCACCGGGCATACTTGGGATTGGACCTTGGCCCAAGGGGCCGAGATGTCGCTGCGCCTCATCGTCGCTGGCGGGTTAACCCCCGAGAACGTGTCTCTCGTCGTGCATACCTTGCGGCCCTGGGGTGTCGATGTCTCTTCCGGCGTAGAAGCCACGCCAGGGCGCAAGGATCCCGATAAGGTGGCCCGTTTTGTGGCTGCTGTGCGAGAGGCGGAGGCCGACATCCAATAGGCTGCCATTTTCGAGAGGAAAAAGAGAAACGATGACCAAGATAGAGACAAAAGCTCAGCTGAGTGTCGGCCCCGATGAACGGGGCTACTTTGGGCCCTATGGCGGACGTTATGTGCCCGAGACGCTTATGGCCCCTCTTTTGGAATTGGAGGAGGCCTACTTGGCCGCGCGCGACGACCCGTCCTTCCAAAACGAGTTGACCTCCTTGCTCCAGGACTACGCCGGGCGCCCCACGCCTGTCACCCAAGCAAAGCGACTATCAGCGCATTGCGGCGGCGCGGGCATTTGGCTCAAGCGCGAAGATCTAGCCCATACCGGCGCCCACAAGATCAACAACGCCCTGGGGCAAGCGCTTTTGGCCAAACGCATGGGCAAGACGCGCATCATCGCCGAAACCGGCGCCGGGCAGCACGGCGTGGCTTCGGCCACGGCAGCCGCGCTTTTGGGCCTGGAATGCGTCGTGTATATGGGCACGGAGGATATTCGCCGTCAGGCGCCTAATGTCTCGCGCATGCGTTTGCTCGGCGCCGAGGTGCGCCCGGTGAATGCCGGCAGCCTGACGCTGAAGGATGCCATCAACGAGGCCCTTCGCGATTGGGCGTTACATGTGGAAGACAGCCATTATCTCCTTGGCTCAGCGCTGGGGCCACATCCTTACCCCATGATGGTGCGAGATTTCCAGAGCGTCATCGGTCGCGAGGCGCGGCAGCAAATGTTGGCTAAACTCGGGCGCCTGCCCGATCTGCTTATCGCCTGCGTCGGCGGTGGGTCTAACGCCATCGGCCTCTTTCATCCCTTTCTGAACGATCCGGTGGAGATGATCGGCGTCGAAGCCGGCGGGGAGGGAATCGCTACCGGGCGACATGCCGCTCGTTTCGCCGATCCGGAGCGCAGCAGGCTGGGCGTCCTTCACGGGGTACGCACCTACGTGCTACAAGATGCCCACGGTCAAATCGCGGAGACCCATTCCGTCTCCGCCGGGCTTGATTATCCCTCGGTGGGGCCCGAACATGCCCATCTACGCGAACAAGGGCGCGCACGCTACACCAGCATCACCGATAGCGAGGCCCTGGCCGCCTTCAAAGCTTTAGCCGTATATGAGGGCATTTTGCCCGCGCTCGAATCGGCCCACGCCATCGCCGAGGCCATGCGCTTGGCCCCCACCTTTTCCCAAGATACGGTGATATTGGTTAATCTCTCAGGCCGTGGCGACAAGGATCTGGACACGGTCATGGCCAAGATGGAGGTCTTGTGATATGGCAGAGAAGCGAGCAGGGCTCGACATACGCGGCCTCCGAGCCATCGAGGAGGCTTTTCGAGGTGCACAAGGCGAGGGCCGAGCCGCGTTGATCACCTATCTCACCGTAGGGTATCCTACGCCGGGCGATACTATCGGCCTGGTGCGCGCCTTGCAAGAGGGAGGCGCTGACTTGATCGAACTGGGAGTGCCCTTCTCCGATCCGGTGGCCGATGGCCCCACCATTCAAAGAGCCAGCTACGCGGCGCTTCGGCAAGGGGTAACGCCTAAGAGCTGCTTGGAGATCGTCCACAATCTGCGCCATGATGGCATCTATGTGCCGATTCTGCTCATGGGCTATTACAACCCGATCTTGAGCTACGGCCCGAGGCAATATGCCCTTGACTGTCGCGCTTGCGGCGTCGATGGTCTCATCGTCCCCGATCTGCCCCCCGAAGAGGCAGACGAATTGGCCACCGCGTGCCGAGAGCAGGGGTTAGCCCTGGTCTTTCTGGTGGCGCCTACCAGCAGTGAGAAACGCATCGCCCTCTTGAGCGCCGCGACATCCGGATTTCTCTATGTGGTGCGTCGCCTGGGCATCACCGGGGCCGACCAAGCCTCGACCGATGGGCTCGAGGAACAACTAGCCGCCGTGCGACGACACGCCCGCACCCCGATAGCCCTGGGGTTTGGCCTCTCCAGCCCCGATCAGATCGCCGCAGCCGCCAAGATGGCCGATGGCGTCATCGTGGGCAGCGCTGTCGTCGATCGGGCGAACAACGGTGCGCAAACTTTGCGCGAGTATGTGGCCAGCCTGCGCATAGCATCGAGACGCCATAGCGCGGCATAATGTCTGGAATAACTTGTGGCCGGCCACCAATTGGTACTGTGGGGCCGGCCACAAGTTTTAACCGTCGTCTACTGCCAGACGACCAATCTACTTTTTCACCGGAAGCTGCGCATTGCTCAGCTTCTCGATCACCTTGACCACCGCCGAGTGATCCAGGTCGCCCCAGCCGTTGGCCACCATGGCGGTGAATAGCTCGTGGGCCAACGCAGAAGCCGGCAGCGAGGCGCCATAGGCACGAGCAGCCTCACGGATGATGTTGAGGTCCTTATAATGGAAGCGGGCACGGAA
>JACIWY010000517.1 GCA_014360745.1 Chloroflexota bacterium | reverse complement strand
CGTCTCCAGCTCGAGCAAGAGCTCGAACCCGCCAGCCTCGGCGATGCTGCGCTCCTCTACCACCAGGCGATCGCCGTATTCGGCCTGGAGCGGCTCCAAGACGGTCTTGTGCACCTCTTCGCACACGGCGCAGTGGGGGTCAAAAAAGTAATAGAGATGCACTTGGCCATCGGCCCTGGCACGCGGTGCGGCGAGGAGGAGAAGGGCCAGTATGAGCCCCCATAGACAAGTGTAGCGCAAAATATGGCGATCAGTAATCTCCATGACCATCTTCCTCATAATTGTTGGGATCGGGGGTTATGGCGTGCCGAGCAGCTCGGCCAGAGCGCGTCGAGCTTCCTCTGTCAAAGGGGCACAGTCCGTGAGGCGGACGTCGCCGGCGAGAAGGTGTAAAGCGAAATTGTAGCACGATGATTGCCCGCACGCGCGACAGTTGGTGCGAGGCAGCTGCTTGTACACCTCCATCGCAGTGGGCCGACGCCTCATCTCGGTCTGAGGGGTGATCTCGTCCCGCCGTTGCCAGACAGCGTTGATCTCGGCGATCAGCTCCTCGACGAGGCGCTGGGCGTCGGCGCGATCGAGGGCGTTGCTCACTGCCACCTCGTGCGGGCGGATGGCAATGGCATGTTGGCCGGAGCGTCGGATCAGCACCTTGGCCCGATGGTCGTATTGGGCATCCTTCCACACGGCGTTCAGATAGGGCATGACCTCGCTCAAATCCGCCTCCACGGGCACAAAGACCGACCAACGCTGGCTACCCGGATCGCAAGCCGGAGAGGCGAGCTTGATTTCTTGGATTTCAATCAGTGGCGACATCTGGTTGCCCTTGGATTTGTTATTCATGTTAACCGCTATTATGAAGCATGCTTTCGTTGTGACGTTCGTTCATTCCGGGCCTGTAGGCGACCCAAGTGTCAAAATCGGCAATGTCGCGATCGAGTAGCAAGCGCCGCAGCAACACATGGCGGGCGCTCTCACCGGCTGGGAAGGGCAAACGGTTGCCCTCTATGCGCTTGACGACGGTAATAATCAGGATACCCACGCACCCCCATACAACGGCGCTGCTCTGGCCGCGCCAAAGGGCGAGCAGAGGCAGACCGGCGATGCCGGCCAAGGCCGGCGCCGCCGCCATGTGAGGCACCAGGCGCCCTGCGGCCACCCAGGCGAGAATCCAGAATACACCCAGGGGAAAGGTCAGCAGCAGCAAGCCCAGCGCCGCACCTATGCCTCGGCCCCCTTTGAAGCTGAGGAACAGCGACCAGTTGTGCCCCACCATCGCCGCCAACCCGACGAGGACCCTTGTGCCCATGCCCTGGCCCAACTGCGCGGCGAACCAAATGGGCAGGACGGCTTTGGCAATGTCCAAGATGCCCACCAGAGCCATGCCGCCAAAGCCCAAGTAATTGTAGACGTTGGAGGCGCTCAGCTTACGGCTGCCATAGAGGCGCAGATCAAAAGAGCGCCACAAACGCCCGGCCAGGTAGGCAAAGCAGATAGAGCCGCTTACATAGCCGATCATGATCAGCAATATCTGCTCGAGCGATGGGCTCATGGGTTTTCCTCCAAGCAGTAAGCGACACCGACGATCCCCGGGCCGGTGTGTGCCCCCATGACCGGCGTAAAGTCGGTGACAAAGAACTCGATGCAGTTGAACTCGTTTTGCACCCGTTGGGCCAACTCCTCGGCCTCTTGGGGCACGTCGGCATGGAGCACCACGGCTCGGATCGGCCTCTCGCCGATGAGGCTATGCGCTCTGGCCAGCATACGCTCCAGAGCGCCCCGTCGCGTACGGGCGATGGTCACGGGGCGCACGGTGCCCTGTGCCAAAGTTAGCACGGGCTGGATGCGCAAGCGCGACCCCAGCAAGCCGGCGGCCTGGCCGATCCTGCCGCCGCGATGCAAATGTTTGAGATCCTCTAACGAGAACAACAAGCCCACGCGCTCGCGATAGGCCTCGGCGATGGCCACCACTTGATCGGCGGGCGCTCCCCGGTGGGCGGCGCGAGCGGCGGCCAAGACGATAAAAGCCTGCCCGGGGCCTCCGGTATGCGAATCGATCACCACCACGCGATCTTGTAGGCCAAGCTCGCGGGCTGCCGTTTGTGCCACTTCCACCGTCGTGGTAAGAGATTTGGTCGTCAAGATCGACACGATCGTGTCGGCGCGTTCCAGCGCTTTGGTGTATACGGCGATGAACTGGCCCAACGTGGGCGTTGCCGTCGTCGGATAAGTACGGGCCATGCGAAAACGCCGATAGAACTCTTCGGGTGTCATATCTTGGCCATCCAGGTAGACCTGTCCGTCCCAGATCAGTTGATAGGGCACGACCTGGATACCGTATTCCTGCACGAGCTCCGCAGGAACACAGGCGGCGCTGTCGGTCACGACGATGGTAGGCGGCATGGCGACACGCTCCCATATCTTGAATGGTAACGGGCCTGAAGTATAACATAAAATCCATTTTAATTCACAGGAGCGTGGGTGAGACGAGGTTCATGTCGCAGGTTTCGATCAATGGCGACACGGATACCCTCCTCTTTGCTATGCCGGTCTCCCACTGCGCACGGTCAAGGCGCGGTAGACCGCCTTGCTGCGCACTCGTGGCAGACACTTGGCCGCTAATTCTTCCAGTTCGGCGACGATGCGCTCCAGATCACGAGCGGGAAAGCCCAGGATGCACTCTGACTCGGTCATATCGGTCGCCTCA
>JACIWY010000516.1 GCA_014360745.1 Chloroflexota bacterium | reverse complement strand
ATCCCAGCTTGGCCCTGGGGCAGACGATACGCATCAACAAGATCCCCTTCCAAGTCATCGGCGTACTGGAGGAAAAGGGCGGCCAAGCGGGGTTCGGCGGGGGCTCTATCGATAACCAGGTCATTGTCCCCCTTTCGACCGCCCAACAGCGGCTGTTCTCCAGCCGCACGACGACCAGCGCCGGCCGACGTATCGATTTTATCAACATCTCGGCGGTGGATGAGCAAAGCATCGATCTGGCCATCGATGAGATAAGCTGGACGCTGCGACAACGGCACAACATCCTGCTCGGTGCCGAGGACGACTTTACTGTGGCCTCGCAAAAGGATATCCTGGGTGTGTTCGATCAGATCACCAGCGTGCTGACCATCTTTTTGGGGGCCATCGCCGGCATCTCACTTTTGGTCGGTGGCATCGGCATCATGAATATCATGTTGGTGTCCGTCACCGAGCGCACGCGAGAGATCGGCATCCGCAAGGCGGTGGGCGCGAAACGCAGCGACATCCTGTGGCAATTTTTGATCGAATCGATGGTGTTGAGCGTCATCGGAGGGGTGATCGGCATCGGCTTTGGCTGGGGCGTGTCCGCTCTGGTCAATACGTTGGATGCCTTTACCACTTTTGTCTCCAGCGAAGCGGTGATCCTGGCTGTCGGCTTTTCCATGTTCGTCGGCCTCTTTTTCGGCATCTATCCCGCCAGCCGGGCATCGAACCTGAACCCCATCGAGGCCCTGCGCTATGAGTGATGCGGTTCCATGTCGGTGGCCGGCGCAATTCCTGAGGAAGGATGTTCATTCCCATGTTCAATTCAGTGGTGTCTCCCGCTCCTCTGCGTCTGGGCGCTTCTACCTTTATGGTCCAACATTGGCTGGCGCCCGAAGAGGTCGCCGTTTTTGAATCCTCGCCGGTCACCACCTTGGAAATAGCCCCGCCCTGGTTCTGGGAAGCGTCGGCCGAGCAGGAAGCGGCGACGCTCGCTGCACTGCGGAGCTCGACCGTCGAATGTTGGTCGGTGCACGCGCCTTTTGCTCGCGGCGTCGATCTGTCGGCCTTGGACGAAGAGATACGGCGTTCGAGCCTGGAGGCTCTGGCGGAAGCCTTTCGTTTTGCGGGCGGGCTGGGCTGCTCGCTGGTCGTTGTTCACCCGAGCGCCGAGCCCATCCCGGTGGAGGAACGCGCGGCCCGCCTGGAGCGCGCCCGCGCGAGCCTCGCCGTTGTAGCCGAAATGGCGCGCATGGAGGGGGTGCGCGCTGCGCTGGAACCGTTGCCCCGCTCTTGCCTAGGCAACACCATTGCTGAGATGGAAGCGCTGTTGGAAGGGATGCCCGAGGAGCATATGGGCATCTGCCTCGACGTGAACCATGCCAATGTGGGGCAAAGGCTCACCGATTTCATCGCCCGGCTGGGGCCGCGCATTTTGACCCTGCACATCTCGGACAACGACGGGCTCGATGAAAAACATTGGCTGCCGGGAGAAGGGGTCATTGATTGGCAGGAGCTAGTCGGGGCGCTGCGGCGCATCGGGTATCGAGGGCCGTTCTTGTACGAGGTCGGCCTGGGGGACAAAGCGCTCGCCGAACGCCTGATCGAGCTCGGCGCCAATTATGCAAACGTTCTGGGGCGATAAGCCTTTTACATTCCTCTAACCCGCCGGTATAATCGTTGCGAACACTTTTAGCAGGAGCAAAATCATCATGCCCGACAGACCCAATATCCTTTTTATCCTGCCCGACCAGCTTCGCTACGATTTTACAAGTTGCTACGGCGCGTCGTTCATTTCCACCCCTCATATCGACTCGTTAGTCGACCAGGGCATCCTTTATAGCCGGGCCTATTCGCCGCATCCCGTCTGCGTGCCGGCCCGTGTCTCTCTCATCGTCGGCATGCACGCCATCAAGACCGGCGTGTTGGACAACGGCCTCTTTTTGCGGCCTGATTACGCCCAATGTGGCGTCCGCACCTGGCCCGAGATCCTCAACGAAGCCGGTTATTACACCATCGCCGTCGGCAAGATGCACTTTTACCCCTGGGAGAAGCGCCTCGGCTTTCAGCGGCGTATTATCGCCGAGGATAAATTGTGGGGCTTTATCGAAGACGACTACTATCATTTTCTCGCCGCCCATGGCTATACCAAGACCGCCTTTGTGGACGATCCCTCTTATCATCAAAACGACATGGCCCTCATCAGTCCCATCCCCTGGGAATATACCGTGGATCACTTTGTGGGCCAAGAGTCGGCCCGTTGGATCGAAGCGTACAACGGCGACCAACCCTTTGCCATGATGGTCGGCTTCCCCGGGCCCCATTCCCCCTACGACCCGGCGCCCGAGTACGCCACCTTTAGCCCTGCCGATATGCCCGAGCCGTTGCCTGCTGTGCCGGAGGACGTTGCCCTCATGCGCCCCCAGCGCCCCTCTCGCTCCGATTCGGGCCGCAAGCCGTGGTATGCCGTCCGTGGTCCCCGACCTACTCGGGACACCTATCTGCTCCAGCGCGCTTACTATGCCGGGCTAGTCCGCCAGATCGATCACGAGGTCGGCGCCATCCTCGATGCTCTGCGCAAGACCGGCCGCCTGGAGAACACTGTCATCATCTTTTCCACCGACCATGGCGACTACTTGGGCGATCATGGTTTGGGGGGCAAAGCTTCTTACTATGAGGCCGCTTGCCACATTCCGCTCATCGTGCGCCACCCAGATCTGGGCGGCGGC
>JACIWY010000515.1 GCA_014360745.1 Chloroflexota bacterium | reverse complement strand
AGGCCGCGGCCAGCCCTCCGTCGACCGCGCAGTTGCCCAAGGCGACCGTGGCCCGGGCCTGAGCGGTCACCTCTCGGACGATGCTGAGCGCCGTCCGCCCACCGACGGTGCAATAGGCCCCGTTGAGGGCCGTCGGGATCGATCCCTCGACGACGCACAGGAATTGACCCGCGTAGTGGCTCAGCACATCGGCCCTGGATTGCTCGGCGGAGGCACCGGCAGGGGCCATGAGCGTCTCGTGATACTCAACCGAGATGTGATCCAAGAGCAGATCGACGAGGCTCGGGTCGGTCAGGTTGCCATCGGCAGCGTTGCGCCGCTGCGCAGCGCGCAGGAAAGACTCGCTATCGCCCGTGCAATCCTGGCACTCGAGCCAAACCACAGGCAGCCGAGGCGAGGCCTCGAGGGCAGCGGCGATCTTGGGGATTTCCGCCTTGGGCAAAGCCAAGACGGCCGCGGCAGCGCCGCATAGCTCCAGAAAGTGACGTCGCGAGAGGGTGGCGCGAGGACGGGTGGGGGAACGTGAGGAATCTTGCATCATAACCTCCATCAATAGATTTGCCTCTATAAGACGCTCGACCTCTGTGGGCGGGAAGGGAATACCCCCTGCCCTAGGCGAGATACCCGCCACACTCACAATACCTCTACCTGTTCCGGGTATCTCGCCCTTCTAAGACGCACGACCCACCAAATTATTACAGCTGTTAGCTGAAAGAGCGTAAAATTCGGCTTAACGGACAGGGAACGTCGACGCTTTCTAGGCACACCCCCATCAAATCGTGCCTTCTCCCAATACAACGACCTCCCCTGGCGCCCCACACACCAGAGGAGGTCGATGAGGAGGGAGGTCACCGCACCGTTCGCAGGCGGGACCAAAGGGTAACCCTCGGAGAGCCGGTCAGCGCACGGCAGACCACCCGCCGAGGGCAATCCAGAACAACAGCAGAGCCAGCACGGTGAGCAAGAGCGGCATCTCCTTGTCTCCTCTCATAGGCTGCGCCGGACATCGGTGATCCCGCCCGGCCAATTCAACTACTAGGACGCCAGAGGCCCCAAAAGGATACGGGCTTTTGTTGAAAACCGCGCCCTTGCGAACCGACCGCGAGATAAATACAATCTGGCCACGAGTCATGACAAGGAGCAACCCCATGAGCGATTGGTGGATCTATCGACCCTGGCGCATGATCCAGACCAACCTGCGCGAGATCGATATGCGCGACATCGACGCCGAGCGTTATGTCGCCGACCTCCTGGCCTTTAAGGCCAACGCGGTGCTCATCAACGCGGCGGGGATCATCGCCAGTTATCCCACAGAGCTGCCTTTTCACTACCAGAGCCCCTTCCTGACCGGTGACAGCCTGGCCGAGATCATCGAGGCCTGCCACGCGGCCGATATTCGCGTCCTGGCGCGCACCGATTTTTCCAAAGTGCGTCGCCCTCTCTACGAGCAGCACCCGGAATGGGCCTATCTCACCCGCGATGGGCACATCGTCGACTATAACGGGGACGTTCATGTCTGCATCAACGGCGAATACCAACAAGTGTACGCGCTCAAGATCATCGAAGAGGTATTGACCAAACTGCCTTTCGACGGCATCTTTTTCAATATGGGCGGCTATCAGGTGCGCGATTATTCCGGGAACTATTACGGCATCTGTCACTGCCGCTCCTGCCAACATCGCTTTCGAGAGATGTACGGGCTGGCGCTGCCCGCCACCGAGGATATGTCCGATCCCGTATACCGCAAATATCGGCTCTTTCAACGTGTTACCGCAGCCGAGCACCGCAAAAAGATCCATGATCTGATCGTCAGTATCCGCCCTGACGTGGCCATTGCCAACCGTGGTGACCTGGGGCGCGGCTTTGTGCGCCAGGAATCCAACACCGCCCTCGACCGCCCCCTGCCCCACTGGCAATATAGCGCCTCCGACAACACCAAATGGGTGGTCAGTTCCTACCCCAATCTGGTGTGCAGCAACACCACCGTCGACTTTATCGACTTTCCCTATCGTCACGTCGCCGTGTCGCCGCATCAGCAAAGGCTACGCCTGGCGCAAAACCTGGCCAATGGCGGGGCGCTGGATTTCTACCTCATCGGGCGGATCGATAACCATGAGGATCGTTCGGGCTTTGCGCCCGTCAAAGAGATGTTCGCCTATCATGCCGCCCATGAAAGCGAATATATGGGCCTGCGCCCCAGGAGCGACATCGCCCTCCTGAACGGTCCCGATGCCAATATCGCCGAATTTCGCGGCTGGTTCCGCTTTCTCGTCGAGCATCATTACCTTTTCGACACCTTGATGATCGAGGCCGCCCTAGAGCGCCCGTGGGAACGTTACCGCGCCATCATCCTGCCCGACTATGCCCCCCTGTCCGATACCTTGTTGGCCCGCCTGGACGCTTTTGTCGAGGACGGAGGCACCCTCATCAGCATCGGCCAGAGCGGATTTTGGGATGATACGCTGGAACAGCGCAATGCCCCTCCTCTGCGCTGCCTAGGGTTAGAGCGCGTGCGCGCCATTCGCGGCGAGATGCGTTCCTCTTATTTCCAGGTGAAGGACAAAACCCTCTTCCCCCGTCTGGCCGACACCGACCTGATCTACATGGATGGGGTCTATGTCTATGGTGATTATGTAAATACAGTGCGGCAACTCTTGCCCCTGATCCCGCCACATCCCTTTGGCCCACCGGAACGCTGTTACTACACCCAGGT
>JACIWY010000514.1 GCA_014360745.1 Chloroflexota bacterium | reverse complement strand
CTGCTCAGCGGCCAATTGCTCAGCGAGTGGAACCCACTTTGGTTTTCGGGCTTCCCCTGGCTGCGTTTTCTTTCTTACCCCTTGTACTATCTCTTGGCCGGTATCTCGGCCTGGGGTGGGGTATCTTTGGAAGCGACGATGGTGGGCTTTTATATGGTCGTTTTGGCCGGCTCGGCGCTGGCTATGTTCGCCTATTTGCGCACCGTGCTCGCCGACTGGCGGGCAGCGCTCATCGGTGCCCTGGTCTATGAGGTGTTCCCTTATCATAATCATGTGGGTGTTGAAACGTGGATTCATGCCGCCTTTTGGGCCGTCTTGCCATTGCCCCTATGGGCCATCGAGCGCGGTCGCACCAAAGGGCCGCAGCGCATCCATTACCTGTTGTTGGCGGGCTTGGCGCTGGGCCTGTTCCCGGTCATCAGCAGCGAGTATGCGCTTATCGCCGGGCCTTTTGTCGTGCTCTATTTTCTCGCTCGCCTGGGCGGCGACCTGTTTGGGCGGCGCCTCGGTCTTTGGGCGGCCTTACGCGATGTGTGGCTCGTTGGGGTGATCGCCGTGGGCTTTTCTTGCTTCTTTGTGCTGCCGGGGCTGATGGAGACGAATTCCGTCGGCATCCATGCCAAGCACGGCGGCGATACCACCTTCACCGATGTGCTACTGCGCGATTACGTGGCGACGCCGCGCCTGATAGGCTATGCCATCCTCAAGCGATGGCATAGGCCGGCTTCCATCGAGGGGCTACCGGGCATCGTGCGTTCCTTTTGGAGCGTGGCCTGGTACCCCGGGGTAATAGCCCCGCTCCTGACGGCGATGGGGCTGATCCTTGTTCGACGCCGCTTTGCCGTCAAGGCCGCCTTGGTGGGGTTGCTCCTGGCGGCGCTGCTCGCCCAAGGGCCGACCACGCCCCTCAATGTCTTTTCGCGCGTGCCGGTGTTGGGCCGGCTTTCCCCTTTCCGCTTCATGATGTTGGTGGTGGCCTGTCTATCTGCCCTGGCCGCTCACGGGGCCGAATGGTTGTTAGCGCGTCGCTGGCCCTCGCCCTGGCTGAGTTGGGTGCCTTGGGCGTTGTCGTTATGCCTTTTGGCGGCTATGGGCCTGGATTTTCGGGATTCGGCCTCCGCCTATCAGACCACGGCGGCTTATTACGGGGCCGATACCCGTGCGGCTTATGCCTGGTTGGCCGGGCAAGACGCCCCGGGGCGGCTTTGGGAAGTGGCCGCTCAACCACGCGAGCAATATCTGCGCACCTATTCGCTGAGCCTGGTGCCCAGGCCGCGCCATGGCGGCTATTATGATAACGGCGCTCCCTTGCATACCTGGCAACAACTGTCCTGGACCGACCTGCGCACCGTTTTACGGCTCCATCAGGTGCGCTATGTGTTGTTGCACGAAGGAGAGCCCACCGTGGCCGAGATTCTCGGCGAACTTGGCCAAATAGGGTATCGCCGTGTGTATAGCGTTGGGCGCGTCCAGATCTGGGAGAACGAGGCCAACGGCGATTATGTACGTCTTTATGGCGTTGCTGCGCTAGACCTGACCGGTGATTTTTTCCTTTCTTTCAAAGCTTTGCCATTGCTGGTCTGGCGCGATATAGCCATGATCTCCGGCGATCTTGGTTCCCCCGTCCAAACATGGGGTGAGGACGATCTGCTGTTGGTAAAGGATACGGCGCTGGAAGAACTGCGCTGGAGAGTGCCCCGCCTGCAGGAACGGTTGATCACCGTCGATGGCCTGGCCGGTTTGCCGGAGATGCCCCGCCCCCAGGTCTCCTTTTGGCTGGAGCGTTCTAGGTACGACAGCATCTATCTCCAGGTAGAGTCGGGCGAGGGCGGGGTGTTGACCATCGCCGAGTCGTGGTACCCTCACTGGCGGGTTTATGTAGACGGGCACCCACAGCCGTTGTTGCGGGTAAATTGGGCCCTTTTAGGCGTGCGCATAGGGCCGGGGAGACATCAGATAAGCTTTCGTTTTCAGCGCCCCCTTTATTTCTATGTGGGTTACATAATAACCCTGGGTACCCTCCTGGGGATCGTCATTTGGTGGAGTTGGTACGTTGGCCATCTCCTGGAGAGGGAACCTGTTCCGACATGGGTTCCGCCCGCTGAGGCGATGGAGTCCCGTGAACGATAGCATGACATGCAGACGGAGGTATGTGTGGACGTTTCGGTTATCTTGCCAACCTACGACGAGCGAGACAACATCGTGCCGCTCATTCAGGCTATTCAGCGCGAGCTGGAGGGCGCCGGAATTAGCTATGAGGTGCTCGTCGTCGATGACAACTCGCCCGACGGCACGGCGCAGATGGTGCGCGACCACTTTGGGCACGACAACCGCGTGCGCTTGTTCGTACGCACCGAGGATAGGGGACTGGCACGTTCCATCGCCCATGGCATCCGTCACGCCAGAGGGGATACGGTGGCCGTCATGGACACCGATTTCAACCACAACCCCGTCATGCTGCCGCAGATGGTCAAGTTTCTGGAATACTATGACATGATCATCGGTTCCCGCTTTACCGTGGGAGGCGGTATGGAGGAGCGTTGGCGTTATAACGGCAGTTTTATTTTCAATTTCTTTGTACGTATCATCCTACATACCCAAATCCAAGACAATCTTTGTGGATTTTTTACCATGCGCCGGGAAAAGTTGCTGGCCCTGGATTTGGATCGTATCTTTCAGGGCTATGGGGAGTATTTTATGCACCTGCTCTTCCTGGC
>JACIWY010000513.1 GCA_014360745.1 Chloroflexota bacterium | reverse complement strand
AATAACAGCCCATGAGGTGACGGGCACTTGAGCCCGTCTGCAGGCCGCGCCCGTCACCTGGAGCTCTATAGTTGTGTATGTTGCCCCTAGCCAATGATTTGCATACAATAGGGAGCGAATTCGGCATTGCCCGCTTCGAAAATAGCGACGAATGGGACGCAGATAAACGCCGAGATTCATCGGCTCCTGTAAAGAGAAAACCCGTGAAATCTGTCCTCTTATTGTATCCATGTTTCGTGGTGTCCCGAGGAACGTGGAGCTCGGTTGGGATCGGCTTGGAGAGAGGGGATGGAAGTCAAAGCGCGCTCCAAAAAAATATCTGATCTGAGAGCATATCTCGAAACGGAACGGGAGCGACTGCGCCAAGAGATCGCCCGCAGTAACATTACCACGGACGAAGAACGAGCCGGATATAGCAACCACATGGCCGAAAACGCCACCGTGGTCTTTGAACAGGCGCGGAACGCCGCCCTGCGGCGGAGCGAGGAGCGAATGCTCGAACAGGTCGAAGATGCCTTAAAACGCATGGATGATGGCACCTACGGCATTTGTCGACGATGCGGCGAGCAGATCGACTTGGCCCGGCTCAAGGCGCTGCCCACGGCCTCGTTGTGCCTGCGCTGCCAACATCTTTTGGAGCACAGCTAAATCGTCCCGGTGCCCATTTCGTCCACGACCATAACGGAGTGATGCATTTTGAAAAAGAGAGGTGCGCGCGGTTCTTGGCCGCTTTTCGCCGTTGGCGCACTGGTGGTATTGGTTGACCAATACACCAAACATCTTGTGCGCCAGAATATCCCCTTGGGCGCATCCCGGGGGCCTTTTCCTTGGCTGGAGCCGATCATCACCTTTACCCATGTGCGCAATACCGGCGCGGCCTTTGGGCTTTTCCCCAATCTCAGCATCGTCTTTGTATTGATAGCCCTGGCCGTCATCGTCGGCATTGCGCTCTACTATCGGCAATTGGCCCAGGCTGCTCCCTTGTTGCCCATCGCTCTGGGATTGCAGCTCGGCGGCGCCGCCGGGAACCTCATCGACCGGCTCTCTCAAGGCTATGTGACCGATTTTTTAGATCTGCATGTGTGGCCGGTGTTTAACGTCGCCGACAGCGCCGTGGTCATCGGCACGGCCTTGCTGGCCTATTACGCCCTTTTTGTTGATCAACCCTCGACGGCAAACGCCCCGGCCCCTCGCCATAGGGCCGGCGAAGCGGATGCCGAGAATCCGCCCACTTCTTAGCCCATGCCGGTGATGTTCCTCGAAGTGCACGAGCCGGCCGGTCGCTTGGATCGGTACTTGGCCGATCATATCGAGGGGCTCTCTCGATCGGCTGCCCAACGCTTGCTCAAAGAGGGCCAAGTGTTGGTGAACGGCAAACCAAGCAAGCCGAGTTACGCGCCGGTGCCGGGCGATATCATTCGGGTCGAGATCCCCGCGGCCGAGCCCGTGCATCCCCGACCCGAGCCTCTGCCCCTTGCCATCCTATACGCCGATGAATACCTGGCGCTGATCAATAAACCGGCCGGGATCGCCGTGCACCCCGGTGCTGGACGCCGCTCCGGGACCTTGGTAAATGCCCTACTGGCCCGCTACCCCGAGATAGCCGCTCAATTCCCCGATCCCGCCCGGCCGGGCATTGTGCATCGCCTGGATCGCGACACATCCGGCGTTTTGGTCGTCGCTTTGCGTCGCGACGTGCAACTCGCGCTTCAGCGCCAATTCAAGGCCCGCGAGGTGGAAAAGTGCTACTTGGCCCTCGTATATGGCCATCCCCAACCGCGCCGGGGCGCCATCGAGGCGCCCATAGGGCGTAACCCTGTGCAGCGAACACGGATGGCGATACTGGCCGAAGGAGGGCGGCATGCACGCACCGAGTACACCGTGCGCGAACTCTTTGCCCGGCCCCCTGCGGCTTGGGTTGAGGTCCGGCCGCTCACCGGTCGGACGCACCAAATCCGCGTGCACTTGAGCGCCATCGGCCACCCAGTGGTGGGCGATCTGGTGTACGGCTACCGTCGCGGTGAGATTCCGGCGCCGAGACAGATGCTGCACAGTTGGCGCCTGGGTTTTCGCCATCCGATCACCGGCGAGGAGTTGTGCGTTGAAGCGCCTGTGCCCAAAGACATGGAGCTCGTGTTGGCCCGCTTGCGATCGGCCGACTGAGTCGGGGAACTCTTCTGCCCGCGCCAGCGCGTGCGTCACGTTTCTTGCCTACAAGGCCGAATTCTGCTACGCTGCATGAGGATTTGCCCAAGGCCCAAAACGGGAGGGGAAAATGCGCCAGGTGACCGTGGCCCTCGCTCAAATGAACCCGGTGCTCAATGAGGTGGAACAAAACCTCGCCATCATGTCCAAGATGATCGAAGAGGTATGCTTGCAACGCCAAGTCGATCTGATCATCTTTCCCGAATTGGCTACCACCGGCTATGAATGTGGCGTGCGCTTTGCCGACCTGGCTGAGCGTGTGGATGGCCTAGCGGCCAGCACGATGGCTCAACGCGCTGCCGAGTGCGGCGTTTATATCGCTTTTGGGCTGGCGGAAAAACAAAAGGTGGAAAGCGTCATTTATAGCGCGGCGCTGCTCATCAACCCGGAAGGCGAAGTAATAAGCGACTATCAAAAAGTGCATCTGAAAGGCGAACAGCGGTTGGCCTTCCGACCGGGCTTCAAATATAAAGTGGCCCAGACCCCTTGGGGGGTCGTGGGGCTCATGATCGG
>JACIWY010000512.1 GCA_014360745.1 Chloroflexota bacterium | reverse complement strand
AGCACCTGGCCGAGCCGACGGCCGCCTATCGGGAGATAGCCCGCGTGCTCAAGCCCGGGGGCTATTTCTGCTTCAAAACGCCCGCCGTGCACACGCCGCTCTTCTTTTGCTCGCGTTTGTTGCCCACGGCGTGGCACCGTCGGCTCAAAAGGCGCATCGGCACGCCGGAGGCGGATGTATTCCCCACCTACTATCGCGCAAATACGCCTGGGCGACTCGACCGCGACTTGACCCGCCTTGGTTTTCGCCGCGACTGGCTGACGCGAGTGGATCAGACCTACGCCTACCTGTCGCAAACTCGCGGGAGCTATGCCCTGGGACTGATCTACAGCCGCCTCACCGAGCTGCGCCCGTTGCGTTGGCTGCGCAATCAGATCTTGGGCATCTACCAATGGCAAGCGCCCACGCCGCCGCCCGCCTCCTCTTGGGAGGGGACCCCATGACCGCCGATCCGATCGCCTTTCGAGCGGTGGCTACCCTTTTGGATCCGCAGCGTGGGTTGCAGGACGTATCGATCGCCGGGCGAGAGGAGGCCGTGTTGGCCATTTGCACGGCGAACAAAATTCCGCTCCTTTCCTTGCCCGACTGGGGGAAAGGGTACACAGCTCTTGTCGGGCATCCGGCTTTTTGCCGCGCCCGCGAGGCCGAGGCCGAACAATGGCGCGCCCAACGCAGAGAGTATCTTCCCCTCCACGAGGCGTTGAGCAGCGCCGGGGTGGCCAATGTGTTGATCAAGTCGGTGGGCATCCCGCCTTCCTTGCCCTATCGTTCGGATAACCTCGACCTTTTGGTGGATGTCGAGGATGGCCCCACCGCGCGCCAGATCCTGTTCGATTTGGGCTATGTCGAACTGATCAACGTCGAGGAACCGCAAAAATTCCTGTTTCGCAAATTTCATCTCGGCGAGTCGATCAGCGCCGTTCATCTGCACCAATTTGTCGGCTGGGGTACCGAGTTTCTGGCCGCTGCGGACGTATTGCGTAGCGCCCAGCCCTCGGCGGACGACCCGGCGGTGTTCCTGCCCGGGCCGGAGAACGCCCTGCTCATCACCATGGCCCATGCCTTTTACGAGGACAAGGCGATCAAGCTGGGCGATTTATGGAAGGCGATCCACTTGCTGCGCACGGCGGACCTCGATTGGGAGGGTATGTATCGCCTCGTCGAGGCGCGCGGATGGCGCGCCGGGCTGGATACCTGCATCCTGCTCTGGGCAAGGTTGGAAGAGGGATTGTACGGCGACCACAGCTTTCCGCCAGGCGTGGTGAAGGAGGCCGAGGCCCATGCGCCGGTTTGGTGTCGTGAATACGTCCGCGCGCGACTGGCGGAACGGGAAGGGGCGGGAAGGCCATATTTCTCCTTCCCCTGGCCGGTGTCGTTTTTCTTTAGTAAAAGACATTATTATGCCAAGGTCTTGTGCGATAGCGCTTTGCGGCCCCGGCAGAAAATGGCCGACATTTTTCGCCATTCGTGGGCGGGGGTAAAGCGGCGCTTGCCTCTGCCCTTTCAGCGCGGCATGTTGGTGACCCTGAGCGGCATCGATGGCTCGGGCAAGACGACCCAGGCGGAACTATTGCGCCGCGCTTTTCGGGTTTGTGATATCCGCACTCGCTACGTATGGAGCCGTGCCGGCTCTTCGCGCTTCACCGACGGCGTGATCCGCTTGGTGCGGCGCCTGACGTTGGGCGGCGCGTTGCCCAAGGGGGAGGGGCTGGATCTGGACAGCGACACGCGGGCGGCCAAGGTGGCGCGCAAACGGTTTTGGCTGCGCCACCCGTTATGGCGGGCAGGGTGGGTGGCCCTCGTTGGCCTCGATCTGCTGCCGCGCTATTGGGTGTGCGTGGGCTGGCCGCTGTTGCGGAGGCAGGTGGTCATCGGCGATCGCTATGTCTATGATGCCATGGTAGAGCTGGCCGCCTTGGCCGATGCGCCCGGTTTTCTCGAATCGCGTGCGGCACGATGGTTCCTGCGTCTTTGCCCCCGGCCGGGGGCGGCCTACCTTTTGCATCTCGATCCCGAGCGCGCCGCAACTCGCGACCCACAAGAGGTAGTGGCCTTTCTGAAGCAGCAGGTTTGCTTGTATCGCCAAGGGGCTGCCAAGTGGGGCTTACGAGTGATCGATGCCGATCGCGACCTTGCGGATGTGGCCGACGAGCTGGTGCGAGATGGGTTACGCGCTTATTATCGGGGTTGGGCACGTCCCACCAGCGCACAACAAGGCCGATAGCCGGGGGGATTATGCGCGTTTTGATGCTCACCAACATGTATCCCCATGAGGCCGATCCCTCCTTCGGCACTTTTGTCTTCGAGCAAGTGCGCGCTTTGAAGGCCCTTGGGGTGGAGGTGGATGTTCTTTTCGTCAACGGCCGGGCCAGCCGCTTGAACTATCTTTGGGGCTATCCGCGCTTGTGGTGGCGGCTGCTCAAAGCGGGGCCGCTAGGCAGGATCATCCGGGGCGCTTCCGCTAGGCCGTATGATTTGATCCATGCCCATTATGTGTTCTCCGGGCTGATCGCCAGGGCTCAGGTTGGCCTGCCCATCGTACAAAGCTTTCATGCCCCGGGGCAATCCGAGACCTATCAGGGTTGGCTTTGTCGCCGCCTGGCCCCTTTGGTGGATGCCGTGATCGTCACCTCCGCCGATCACAAACGGCGGCTGGGCTTTGAGGCGGCGCAGATCATTCCCTGTGGCGTCGATTTTGCGCTCTTTTATCCCAGGCCCCAGGCGGAGA